>JAADGW010000115.1 GCA_013152145.1 Deltaproteobacteria bacterium | reverse complement strand
TCGGCGAGAAGATGACCGGCCAATGTGCCGGCTGGAAGGCAGCGGTGATCACCTCCAGTCCGCAACTGGGACGTTCCATCGGCCTGCGCGCCGGCAAGATCAACACCCTTTATAACGGGGCCATCAAGTGTCAGCTGCTGCAGTTCGTGTTGGATGAGAAGAACCGCTGGCAATCGCTGGCGGCAGGGGCCGGGCGGGCAGTGAAAAAAGAGCTTTCCCCCGGCGCCGAGATGTTTGCCAATCGGCTGCGTAAAAACCTGAAGAAATTCAGCAAGTGGGCCAAGCGGGAGGAGATTGACTGTTACCGGTTGTACGATGCCGACCTGCCGGAATACGCGGTGGCAGTCGATATTTATGCTGATGAGATTCACCTGCAGGAATACCGGGCACCGAAGGAGATCGACCCGCAGAAGGCCGCTCAGCGGTTGCAGGAGGTACAGGATGCCTTGCCGCAGGTGCTCGATATCTCTCCGGTCAAGGTGCATCTCAAGGTTCGTCAGCAGCAGAAAGGGACGCAGCAGTACGAGAAGCAGTCCCGGCGTGGAATTCTCAAAGAGGTACGGGAAGGGAACTGTAAATTCCTTGTCAATCTGACCGATTATCTCGACACCGGCCTGTTTCTCGACCATCGCCCAACCCGGCGGTTGATTCAGGAAATGGCCCATGGCCGCCGTTTTCTCAACCTGTTTGCCTACACCGGCGCAGCGACCGTGCATGCTCTGGTCGGCGGGGCAATGGAAACCACCAGTGTTGATATGTCGCGGACCTACTTGGAGTGGGCGCAGAAGAATATCGCCCTGAACGATTTCGATCCGACCGACGAGGAGCTTATCCAAGCCGACTGTCTCACCTGGCTTGATGGAGTCCAGTCTGCTCGAGCCGCTGCTTTCGATCTGATTTTCCTCGATCCGCCGACTTTTTCCAACTCCAAGTCGATGACGGGCAGCTTCGATGTGCAGCGCGATCATGTTGAACTGTTGGGCAAAGTTGTGACTCTGCTGGCGCCGGGCGGAACACTGATTTTCTCCAATAATCTGCGCAATTTTAAAATGGACGTCGCGGCCCTGCCGGAGCTGCAGATTGAGAAACTGGGCAAATCAATGATCCCCCTCGATTTCGAGCGTAACCCGCGGATTCATAACTGTTGGTTGATCCGGCCGGCAGACTGAACGTTCTGCCGCCGGGAACGCTTGTTGATCGCAAAAAAAACTGGAGCTGTCATGTTCGAACTTGATCCACGCCTGCAGGCCGACACCATCCCGCTCGGCGATTTTCCTCTGTGCCGGCTGTTGTTGATGAACGAGCAGAGCTATCCCTGGTTTATTCTGGTGCCGCGGCGGGAGAAGAGCCGTGAAATCCACCGCCTGTCCGAAACCGACCAGGGTCAATTGTGGCGTGAATCGGCGCGCCTGTCCCGCTGGATGGAATCGGCCTTTAAATTTGATAAACTGAACATTGCGGCGCTGGGTAATGTGGTCAGTCAGCTGCATCTGCATCATGTCGGTCGCCGGATCGGTGACCCTGCCTGGCCCGGCCCGGTCTGGGGACAGCACCCGCCGGTGCCCTATGCCGAGGACCGGATCGGGCTTGTTGTTCGGCAGGTGAAGGTTGATCTGGCCGATTTATTGATTGAATAGCACAGGAGAGCGCCATGAAGAGACATCTGCACAAAATGCTGCTGCCGTTGCTGGTTCTGCTGGTCGGTTGTACCGTCACGACCCGCGAAGTCGCGCCGAACGAGAAAGTGATTTACGACGCCGGTTATCACTTCTCGGATGAAAAGATGATCGTTGCCGATATGGTCAAGTCGCTGCTGAGCAAACCGCCACTGGTGCGCTCGACCGATCGGCCGGTGTTGATCGTTTACGGTATCGCCAACCGCACCAGTGAGCATATCAGTACCAGCGCCATCACCGATGACATCCGCCAGGCCTTGCTGGAGAGCGGCCGGGTGCGGATTGTCAACGAAACCCAGCGCAAGAACATCGAGCGCGAAACCAGTTACCAGTACGGTGGCAGTGTCGCCGCCGATACCCGGATTCGGAAAGCCCGGCAGGTCGGCGCCAAGTATATGCTGACCGGGACGCTGCGCTCGATCAAGAAAGATCAGCCGCGGCAGTTCCGCTTAAAGAAAAAGACCCTGATGTACTACAGCCTGAATCTGGAGTTGACCGATATTCAGACCGGTCTGATCGAATGGGCGGACAGTGTTGACGTGATCCGCGAATCCTCCAGTCCGTTTATCGGTTGGTAAGCTGGACAGGTCGGCGTTGCTGATGACCCCTTTACTGCAAGCCGGGTTGGCAGGAATCCGCCGGTCCGGCGTCCGTCTCTTTGTTCTGCTGCTGCTGGTTGCCGGTGTCACGGGCTGTGCCGGTCGGCTGAATAAGGCCAGCGCGCTGTTTTATGCTGACAAGCCGCAGAAGGCTTTGGCGGAGCTGGAAAAGGGGGACTGGTTCGGCCAGCGCAACCAGCTGCTGTTTTTGATGGAGCGGGGGGTGGTGTTGCATCAACTGGGTCGTTATCAGGAGAGTGCCGATAGTTTGCTGCAGGCGGAAAACCAGATCAACCGGTTTGAACGGCTCAGCATCAGCGAGCAGCTCGGCAGCCTGGTCACCACCGAGTGGCTGTCGCGTTACCAGGGTGAATACAGTGAGCGGCTCTGGGTCCACACCTATCTGATGATGGATTTTCTGCTGCTCGGCCGGTACGACAGTGCTCTGGTCGAGGCAAAGCAGGCCCTGGAACTGTTCGGTCGCTATCCCGCGGCGCTGAAGGAAGCTTATTTCAGCCGGGCTCTGATCGCGCTCTGTTTTGCCAATGTTGCGGAAGATAACGACGCCTACCTGGTTTATCGGCGCCTGGCTGATGACCTGCCCGACCCCACCCCGGTAGCGGCCGACCTGGTGGCGATCAGCGGCCGACTCGGGCAGTTGGACGAGGTCCGGCATTATCGGCCCTATCTGCCGCGCCCGCTGCCGACCGGGGCCGGGGAGCTGGTGCTGTTTGTCGCCAGCGGCCGGATTCCCCGCAAGCGACCCGGCAATATTGTTCTGCCGCCGTCGATCCGATTCAGCTTTCCTTATTACAAATCTTCCCGTAGCCCGGCCGTCAGGGTCGAAGTTGTGCCCGCCTATCCGGCTTTACCGGTGCTTTCGACCAATCTTGCCGGGGTTGTCGAACGTTCCCTCGAAGAGCGTAAGCTGGCGATTATCGCCAAGGAAACGGCGCGGGTCGCCGGCAAGGAAGCGCTCGCCCAGGCGATCGGCAATGAGCATGGCAACGCTGCCGAGGCCGTGGTGCGGGTCTCGCTGTTCCTGCTCGAAGAGCCGGACACCCGCTCCTGGCAGATGCTGCCGGGGCGGCTGACACTGGTGCGGATTCCACTGCCGGCCGGTCGTCACCGGTTGCGCCTGGAGCTGAGCTCGGCGGGAGACTTGTCTCGCCGGACAATCAATCTGCCGGCATTTGATTTACGGCCCGGCCAGAGAGTTTTTCGCTCGGTGCGGTTTTAAAAGCACACCGAGCTCCGTCGTTACTGCCGGGTCAGGGAGCGGTACCTGATCCGGTGCGGCTGGTCGGCTTCCCTGCCGAGCCGCCGTTTGCGATCCGCTTCATATTCCGAGTAGTTACCCTCGTACCAGAGCACCTGCGAATCCCCCTCAAAAGCGAGAATGTGGGTGGCGATGCGGTCGAGAAACCAGCGGTCGTGACTGATCACTACCGCGCAGCCGCCGAAGTTTTCCAGACCCTCTTCGAGGGCTCGCAAGGTGTTGATGTCGAGGTCGTTGGTCGGCTCATCGAGCAGCAGCACGTTCGCTTCTTCACGCAGCATTTTCGCCAGGTGGACCCGGTTGCGTTCGCCACCGGAGAGGACCCCGACCTTCTTCTGCTGGTCGCTGCCGGAGAAGTTGAAGCGGGCGACATAAGCACGGGAATTGACCGTCTGGCCGCCGAGCTGGAGCATATCGTGGCCGCCAGTTACTTCTTCAAAGATAGTTTTGTCGCTGTCCAGCGCGCGATCCTGATCGATGTAGCCGAGCTTGACCGTCTCGCCGACCTTGAAACTACCGGAATCAGCCGTCTCCTGACCAGTGATCATTCTGAACAGGGT
>JAADGW010000151.1 GCA_013152145.1 Deltaproteobacteria bacterium | reverse complement strand
TGAAAACTCCCGAACGATAATAGAAATGGTGGCAGCAGCCGGCCGACCAGAAATAACCTCAAAAGCAGTGCGATAGTTTAGCTCAGATCCAAGTCAACGGCAACCGCCAACTTTCCGCCAACGCCCCGAAGTGCACTGCGGAAAAGCACCGCCACAACTTTCCTTGCTACCGTGAACTGCTATAATTTCGTGACCCATCAACTCAGCCGGAGAGAGGAGCGTCTCATGTCCCGTGACCGGAAAAAAACCGCTCGACCATTGAAAACAGCCCGAAATGCCTTTAGCGCCGCATTGTTCCGGGCCAATCAGTACAAACAGGTGGTGCAGAAAAAAATTGATCTGGGAGCTATCCATAAAAAGATCGAACAACTCTATGTGGAACTCGGCAAAGCGGTGGGAGACCAATATCAGTCAGGGCAGAAGGATTTTCTTGCCAACAAGGAAATTAGCCGGCTACTGGAGAAGCTGCTCAGCCTGAAACAGGTCGTGGTACTGCTGGAAGAAGAGATTGAACTGATCCGCAATGAACCGCAGGCAACGGCCGAGAAATCCGGTCCGACAGAAAAACCACCGAACGCAGACTGATATCACCCTGATTCCCGCCAGTTCACCTCGAAAGTCTGATAAGTCAGGCCATAGACACCCAGGGATTTCTCGATCGCCTGACCGATTGAGGCCCCGGTTCCGAGAGCAGAAACCAGCTCCCGGATATGCTGCCAACCGTAGGTATCGATCAGGTAACGGACCACCGCGTAACTCTGTTGATACGCCAACGCCACCTGCCGGCCGCGAAATCGACTGAACGATTTTTCCAGCGCTGCAAGGCGAAAAAGCTGCTGCTGTTCACGCGCCCGACTCAAGGTCTCAAGCGACTGCGGTGCGACATGATCCTCCGCCAGCTTCGCCAGCCCTTCATTCAACCAATAAGGCAGATTCCTGCCGGCGATATCACGCAGCACCACGTGCATGTACTCATGATAAAGCAACGACTGCACGGCAACATCGACGGTAGAAATTCCACCGATCGGCAACCGGATTTTACCATCGTAGAGACCACCGGCCCACTCCGGGGAATCGGTCAGGTCGCTGAACTGCTGACGCGAGTAAAGGATAACCGTAACCCGCTCTTCCGGGTAGTGATCAAGTTGTGAACCGATCCAGTTGTAGGCCTCGTTCAGAACATCCAGAACGTCCCGACCGAGATCATCATTCTGCTCACCATCGAAGCTGATAACAAAATGGCCGCCGTACTCCTTGTCCATCCCCTGCTCGACCGCCAGTTCACGCCGCACCTTTTCCAGCAGGGCGCTCGCGGCGTGGTTGTTCGGGTCGCACAACAAAGCATTCTCAAGCACATCCAGCGCTTCATACAGACGATCGGTCGCGTAGAAAAGCTCCCCCAGCAGATAAAGGATTCGGGCATCCGGATCACCCATCCCCCGCGCTTCCTGCAGCTCGGTTTCCGCCTCATAATACTTCTTCATACGCAACAGTGCGTAGCCACGCAAGCTCCAGAACTCGCGCTGCGTATCGTCGAACTGCTGTGCCTCAACCATCAGTTCGCTCAGCTGAGGATAGTGCTTCTGCTGCAGAAAAGCCTGCCCGGCCGCTTGATAGGCGCTCAACAGATTCTTTTGCACCACCGAATCGTAGGGAACTGCGGCAAGTGATTTTTTCAGCAGTTCGATAGCGGCGAGATAGTTCCCCTGTTCCAGCTGTGTGACCGCCTGGTTGTTGTTACTGACATAGCCGCGGATCAGGGCCGCAGCCGGAGAGGCCGGGAAAAACCCGGAGAGAACCGCCAGCAGCACAAAAATATTTCTAATCTGCATGAATCTCATCCCGGGGGAAATCGCACCAGAGCAGGGTGGCACCGACCACCGCCAGTGGAATACAGAAAAACTGCACAAAAGGGATTGCCAGCAGAAGGAAGATACTGCAGGCAAAACCGGTCATCAGTACCGGCCGTCGACTGATGTAGCGCCGCTGCTGCGTAAAGCTCAGCTGTTTTCGCATCAGAACAAACGCCATATATTCAACCACCAGAAAAAACAGGGTGAAGATCGGTGCCAGCACCGCGTAAATCAGCGAGCCGACCCCCGGCACCAGATTAATGGCAAACAACAGCAGCATGCAGAGGATAAAGACCGACAGTTTCTTGATCTCGACCAGAACGGCATATTTGGCCTCTTTCCAGAACCTGCCGACGCTGAACCGTTCATCCGGTTTCCCGCCGACCAGCAACGCCTCGGTGTGCTCGGAGAGCAGTTCGTTAAAGGGTGAAGCAATCAGGTTGCCGACCACGGTAAAAGAGAAGAACACGGTGACCACCGTCAGCAGCATGGCTACCGTCCAGGCAAGGGAATAAAGAATCACCCCGTACCAGACCTCGGTGCTCGGTGCGTAGGTTGCCAGCAACCACTGAAACAGGTCGAGACCGAAATAAACCGAGAGCGTAAAAATCAACAGATTGATCACAAATGGGATTAACAGGTACTTCAGCAGGCCCGGTTTTTTAGCCAGAAACCGGGCGGCCCGCAGCGGATAACTGAAGCCTCGGGCAAAGCTGGCCACCGGCTTGACGGCAGCCGCAGAGATATTGTCGATCATTGTTCCTCCCGACAAACCTTGAGCCCCTCTTTCAGGGTCGGATAGAGGAGTTGTATTCCCAGCTTTTCCTTCATCTTGCGGTTCGACATCCGTCGCGACTCTTTTTGATAAGACAACATCAGCGGATTCATCACCTTTTCGGCTTCCGCCAGACTGATCTGCTTCGGCCGCGGCAGCTGATAGAGGTCGGCAACAGCCAGAAAATAATCGGTCATGCTGCTTTCTTCGCCGTCGCAGACATTGAATATGTCACCCTGCGCCCCCTTCTCCATCGCCGCCAGGCAAACTCGCACCAGATCGAAGCTGTGAATCCGGTTGGTATAGGAGGCATCCTCGGTTGTCAGCACCGGGTGTCCCTGCATAATCCGGGCAACCGGCAATCGTCCCGGCCCGTAGATCCCGGTGACCCGCAGGATGATCAGCTCAAAGCCGAGAGCCGCGGCCTGTTGCTGTAACTGTTGTTCCGCACTGGCGCGACGCATGGCCCGGCTGGTCTGCGGATTGATCGGGGTGGTTTCCGTCACCTGTGCCCCACCGCAATCGCCGTAAACACCGCTGGTACTGATATAGACCAGCTTTGCCGGGACATTGTCCGGAGAGAGTTGACGACAGAAATTGAGCATCCGATAATCACTCTTGCCGCCCCCCTGGGGTGGCATCAGGTAATACACCTGTCGGCCGTGAAGCTGGAGCTGCGGGGTCTCATCCTGATAATCAAAGTTCCCGATCTGGACGGCAAAGCCTTCACTCTGAAGTTTTTCCGCACGTTCCTCAGTCTTGACCGTGGCCAGTACCCGGTGCCCCCGTTCAAGCAGAATTTTTCCGACCCGGCAGCCGATATCGCCGCAACCGATGATAATGACCTCTTGCAACGGAATCTCCTTATTGCAGGCTTTTGTTGATGATCTCATACAGATCTTTTGACAGCGTTGCCGCCCGCATCCGTTCCAGCTCGGCCTTCATCTGTTTACGCCGCTGCGGTTCGACCCGCCGCCAGCGGGTAAATGGACCGGCCAGCCGCGCCGCCACCTGCGGATTACGCTGATCAAGCAGGAGGATCTGCTCCGCCAACAACCGGTAACCGGCTCCATCGATGCGGTGAAAAACGGCCAGATTCTGGCTGAAGGCACCGAGCAGCGAACGCACCCGGTTCGGATTTTTCAGTGAAAACGCCGGATGCTGCAGCAAACGTTCAATATCGGCAAAAGCCTCCGATCGATGCGACAGGGCCTGCAACGTGAACCATTTATCGATCACCAGAGGATGCTTCTGCCACTGCTGGAAAAAATCTGTGATGACCGGCTCACGTTCACGGGCAGGGCTGTCGATGATTGCGGCAAAAGCCGCCAGCCGATCGGTCATATTATCCGCCTGCCGATACTGCCGCAAACAGAGATCGGTCATACCCTGTTCGTGGAGCTCCAGCAACAGGCCCAACAGTGGCTGCGCAAACTGCGTCGCCCGACAGACTGCGGATCGAGCCGGTATTTACCGCTGTCTTCACACTCGTTGTAGCGTTCCAACAACACTTCCCGGCAATCACCGGCCAATTGCCGACGGGCGCGATCACACACGTCGCGGATCGCCTGCGGATCAAATTCGGCGAGCTGATCAGCAAGATACTGTTCGCTCGGCAGAGTCAGCAGCTGCGTCAAAAGGCTCAGATCGGTATCAGGATCCGTCAGCGCCTGCCGCCAGCTCATGACAAATTTCGGGCTCAGGGCAAACGGGCGGCCCTGCTGCTGATCACTGAGCATCCGCAGCAGCTCTTTCATGGCCAGGGTCTGCCCTGCTTCCCAGCGGTTGAAGGGATCGCTGTCGTGGACCATACGGAACGCCAGCTCGTCGTCATTGAAATCACATTTGAGCCGGACCGGCGCCGAGAAGCCGCGCAAAGGGGAGATCACCGGTTCTTCCGGCAGGCCGACAAAGCTGAAAGTCTGTTCTTCCCGGGTCAGCTCCAGCACCCGGGTGGTTGCACCGGGGTTGTCCTCCCCCGCCAGCTGCAAGGGTATATCGTTTCCGTCAGCATCAAGCAG
>JAADGW010000269.1 GCA_013152145.1 Deltaproteobacteria bacterium | reverse complement strand
AATCGGCAAACCGGGTCTGGTTGAACGAGTTGAGATAAAGCTTGAACGATTTCGATTCGATCAGATTCGCTGATTCGCAGGGGATGTGAAATTCGCCCATCGCCACGACCGGCTTGCCCTTCGGATTCAGCCAGGAGAGCTCGAAAGCATTCCAGATATCGTAGCCGCCGAACGGCAGTTCTCCGGTAATGCCGATCACATCCCGTTTGACCTGACGGGGAAATGGACAGAGCAGATCAGGGTCGTATTCCGCGACATATTCGGTCGCTTTGCCGAGCGGCAGATTTGCTTCAAAATCGGTCATCAGCCATCCTCAAAAAAAGAGAAACTTTCCTCGCAACAGCCATGAAAAATATACCACTTGGCGAAGAATACTGGTATGATTCCCGGCTAATTCCGGTCAGACCAATCTGACCGGAATGCAGCATAAGTGGATTTTTCACCCCCGTCAACATGGAGAAACAGTATGAAGGTCGTCGGATTAGTCGGTTGGCGCGGCATGGTCGGTTCCGTGCTGATGCAACGCATGGTTGAAGAGAATGACCTTGCCGGAGTAGAAGCGGTCTTTTTCTCCACCTCACAGGCGGGCCAGGCGGCCCCGGATTTCGGTCAGGGGGGCGGGACCCTGGAGGATGCGAACAATATAGCGAAACTCGCCGAGCAGGATGTCATCATCACCTGCCAGGGTGGTGACTACACGAAAAAAATTCACCCTGAACTGCGTGCCGCCGGTTGGGATGGGTACTGGATCGATGCAGCATCGGCACTGCGGATGGATGAAAATGCGGTCATTATTCTCGATCCGACCAACCTCGATGTTATCGAAGACGCCCTGAACAATGGCGTCAAGGATTTCATCGGCGGCAACTGTACCGTCAGCCTGATGCTGATAGCGATCGGCGGCCTGTTCAAAGCCGGGCTGGTCGAATGGGTTTCTTCGATGACCTATCAGGCGGCTTCCGGTGCCGGAGCGCCGAACATGCGCGAGCTGCTGGCGCAGATGGGCTGTCTGAATAACGCGGTTGCCGAACAACTGAAAACCCCCGGTTCGGCGATTCTCGAGATCGACAGAAAAGTAACCGCCACCCTGCGTAGCGATGAAATTCCGACCGCCGAATTCGGCTTTCCGCTGGCCGGCAGCGTGCTGCCCTGGATCGACCGGGAGGTTGAGGACGGCCAGAGTCGCGAAGAATGGAAAGGTTACGCTGAAACCAACAAGATTCTCGGTAACGGTACTCCGATTCCGGTCGACGGCATCTGCGTGCGGATCGGCTCGATGCGCTGCCACAGCCAGGCATTGACCATCAAACTGAACAAGGATCTGCCGATCGACGCAATCGAACAGATCATTGACAACGATAACCAGTGGGTCAAACTGGTGCCGAACACCAAAGCAGCAACCCTCGAACAATTGACCCCGACCGCCGTCTCCGGCACCCTGAGTATCCCGGTCGGTCGGGTGCGAAAAATGAAGATGGGCCCGGAATATCTTTCCGCTTTCACCTGCGGCGATCAGCTGCTCTGGGGGGCCGCGGAACCGCTGCGACGGATGTTGCGGATCCTGCAGAATCGCTGAATTTTGGTAACTATTCAGCAGGCTGACCTCGGGGTNGCCCACTTCAAGGGTGTCTGTCGCCTGGATGGCGACAGTCAAGCCCCAGGGATGGGTTCATGCGGCCCTTGGAGTGGGCACCCCGAGGTCAGCCATCGCGCCGCTGAATAGTTACGAATTTTGTTCGTAAAGACGTGAACCTTCGGCCGGAGGTTCACGTCCCTTTAAAAAACCCGACAGATAAATTCTGCCGGGTTTTTTCTGTTTCACGAGACCGGTACCGCAGTCCCTGGTCGATCTCCACCAGAGATAATCTTGACAAACGGGACAGCAGGGGTGTAACTGTTTTAAGCAGACAAACCGTTCCGGGAAAGCAGACCTTGTTGAAAAGATTTAGCATGAATCACAGGTTTCTCCTCAGTTTTTACAGTTTCGCGGTTGCGGTCCTGTTTGCCGGTCTGCTGCCGGCACCGACCGTCGCGGCGGGACAAACGGGTTTTCCCCGTAGCGTTATAAAAAAGGCCGGCCGCTGTTTTGCTGCGGTTCCGTCTTTCGAGTCGGCTGATGAATCCGCCGACAGCTTGCCACCGAGCAGCACCGGCCTGCCGCAACGGCAAAGGCCTACGGCGCTGCCCAGCGTATTCCCCCAGTCGCATACGGAAATCATACAGCCGCTACTCAACTTTCATCTCTCCCGGCCACCGCCCGTCCCGTCACTCTCCTGAACCGATCATCCGGGTAAAGTTCGTCGGCCGGCAACGCCATCCAACCCGGCGGTATTTTCGCCCTTTCCCGGAAGTTATGTGTTTATTCCGTTTTCGACTTGTCAAAAATCAAGCTCGCTGTGCAACCGGTTTTCTGCGCACCACGAAGCGGCCCGCTGATTGCTCTTGTTAACCGCCAACCAAGGATCAGGTCATGGATTCCGTTCAAAATCGTTTTCTTTCGCTCACCGAACAGCTCGGCCGGGACGTGATCGGTCAGCCGCAGCTGATCGAGCGCCTGCTGATCGCCCTGCTGGCCGATGGTCACCTGCTGGTCGAGGGGGCTCCGGGACTGGCCAAAACCCGGGCCATCCGCTGCCTTGGCGCCTACCTGGAAGGGAGCTTTCACCGGGTCCAGTTCACCCCCGACCTGCTCCCCGCCGATCTCACCGGTACCGAGGTATTCCGTCCGCAGGACGGCTCCTTCAGTTTCCAGCAGGGACCGCTGTTTCACAACCTGATCCTGGCCGATGAGATCAATCGAGCCCCGGCCAAGGTCCAGTCCGCGTTACTCGAAGCGATGGCCGAACGGCAGATCACCGTCGGCCAGACCAGCTATCGCCTCGCTGACCCATTTCTGGTCATGGCGACCCAGAACCCGATTGAGCAGGAAGGAACGTATCCGCTGCCCGAAGCCCAGCTCGATCGTTTTTTGTTGCATGTGCGCGTCGGTTACCCGACGGCCGATGTGGAGCGACAGATTCTGCAGCTGGCCCGTCGCGAGGTTCGGGCGGACAGTCAAACCGCCCAAAACGCACTGGTACCGAGCTTTGCCCGTATCACAACGACGGAGCTTCGCCAGGCTCGCAGCGAGGTGCTCGAACTGCATCTGGCGGAGAATCTGCAAGAATACCTTCTGCAACTGGTGCTGGCGACCCGGAACCCCGGTCTCTGGGGAGAGGATCTGAGCGAACAGATCAGCTACGGCGCCAGTCCCCGCGCGAGCATCGCTCTGGACCGCTGCGCCCGAGCCAAAGCCTGGCTGGACGGACGCGATTATGTTCTGCCTGAGGACATCCAGCAACTCGCCTTTGACGTACTGCGTCATCGCTTGCTGCTGAGCTACGAAGCTGAGGCCGAAGGGATTACCCCGGATCGGATCGTGAGTGAACTGCTGGCCCGGATTCCTGTCCCCTGAAGGGTTGTCGGCGAATGAACGCAAAGAGCATGTCAACCAAGCGCACCGCCCTGGCCTCACCCGTACAGATTGATCTCCCGCGGCTACTCGCCCTGCGCGGACGGAATGGGGCCGGTCTGCCCGCCCCGCGACAGCCCGCGGCAACCCGGAGCGGTGGTTACCGCTCTGCTTTTCGCGGGCGGGGGATGGAGTTTGCCGAGGTGCGCGCCTATCAACCCGGGGATGAGGTGCGCAACATCGACTGGCGGGTAACCGCGCGGCGCGGCACGGTGCATACCAAGATGTTTCACGAAGAGCGCGAGCGGCCGGTACTGTTCGTTCTCGATTACCGCAGACCGATGTTTTTTGCCACCCGCGGGCGCTTTAAGGCGGTGCTCGCCTCGGAGTTTGCGGCGATCCTGGCCTGGAATGCCCAATCCCGCGGTGACCGGGTGGGTGGCTTTCTCTTTTCCGAAACCGGGCAATGCGAACTGCGTCCGATCGGTGGCCAGCGCGGGGTGCTCCGCCTGTTGCAACGGATGGTCGCCGATCCGGTCTGGCAACGTCCCCTGCACGCACCTTTTGAACCACACCAACGACTGGTACGAACCATCCAGAAACTGCGCCGGGTGGTAAAACCGGGCAGTCTGGTGTTTCTGCTGAGCGACTTTGCGCAGTGGGACCAGGGAGTGGAGAAGGAACTCACCCTGCTCAGCCGCCACGCCGAACTCTCACTCGGCTTCTGTTTTGATCCCCTCGAAGCCGAACTGCCCACGACCGGCAATTACCGGCTCAGCGATGGCCGAAGGGATCTGACCATCACCAGCGAAGCAGCCGCCTGTGAGCAGTATCGGACGCGGTTTGCCGCCCACCAGCAGCAGCTGGAAAGATTCTGCCTGCTTCACCGGGCACGGTTTATCGCCCTCTCTACCGCACAGGATCCGGCCCTGGTGCTGCAAGATGCGGCCTTCTTCAGGAGGATGTCCCATGCCGGGCGCTGATTCCAGCGGCAGCATCGCCGCAACGCTGCCGCTGCGCGATATCCACCTGCCGCCGGCACCGGGCTGGTGGCCGCCGGCACCGGGTTGGTGGGGCTTGCTGGGGCTGCTGCTGTTACTGGCCATCAGCCTGTTTTTACTGATCCGCCGTACCCGCCGGTCAGCTTACCGGCGGCAGGCCCTGCGCCAGCTGGCAGCGCTGGAAACCGATCAGCAGCTGTCACCGGTGGAACTGCTCACCGCGCTCTCAGCGCTGCTGCGGCGCGCCGTCCTCTGTGCTTTCGACCGCAAGTCATGCGCCGGTCTCAGCGGTGAAGCCTGGCTGCAATTTCTCGATCGAGGTTTTCGGGACGCACCTTTTTCGACCGGCCCCGGCCGCTGTCTGGAGCAGGGGCCTTATCAGCCCGAGTGCAGCTTCGACCGTGCGGCGCTGCTGACACTCTGTCGGCAACGTTTGCAAAAGCTGCCGGCGGCCCCCCGCTCCGGGAGGCGCTTATGATCCAGTTTGCCTGGCCCTGGGCGTTTCTCCTGCTGCCGCTTCCCTACCTGGTCTACCGTTTCGCACCACCGGCACTGGCCGCTGAAGAAGCAGCGCTGTGGGTTCCGCAACTTGACAACTTCAATCTTGCCCGTCATCAGCAGGGCGGCCGCCGTCGACCCCGCTGGACGCTGTTTCTGGCGCTGCTCTGCTGGGTGCTGCTGGTCGGCGCCGGTGCCCGTCCGCAGTGGCTCGGTGAACCTTTTGAAATGCCCGTCTCCGGCCGTGACCTGATGCTGGCAGTCGACCTCTCCGGCAGTATGCAAATCGAGGACTTTGAACTGCACGGCCGGCAGGTCGATCGCTTGACAGCCCTCAAATCGGTCGCCGAGCCATTTATCGAACAACGGGTCGGCGATCGTATCGGGCTGATTCTGTTCGGCGAGCAGGCTTATGTGCAGGCACCGCTGAGCTTCGACCGGACCATGGTCAGACAGCTGCTCGATGAGGCGGTTATCGGTCTGGCCGGTGACCGTACGGCGATCGGTGACGCGATCGGCCTGGCGCTCAAACGGCTGAAGAAGGGTGAAGCCCGGCATCAGGTGTTGATCCTGCTGACCGACGGGGCGAATACGGCTGGAACCCTGCCGCCACTGAAAGCAGCCGAGCTGGCCGCCCGCGAAGGGCTTAAAATCTACACGATCGGCATCGGTGCCGAGCAGATGGAGGTCCCGGGATTTCTTTTCTCCCGCACCGTCAACCCATCCAGCGATCTGGATGAAAAAACCCTCAAGGCGATTGCTGCAACCACCGGCGGCCGTTACTTCCGCGCCCGCGACAGCGCCGAGCTGG
>JAADGW010000002.1:3229-7386 GCA_013152145.1 Deltaproteobacteria bacterium | reverse complement strand
CAATAATCATAGATAAAATCACGAATCTGGCGGAATTCATCCTCCGACATTCGCACATCCGGCTTAAAAATAAACATATCTGCTCAGTCCCCCGCCTTGCCTTTACGCAATGCATCCTCCAGGGCCTGACGGACCTGCTGATCCGGCTCACGTCCAAGACATTTTTCAAACAACGAACCACACTCTGCACCGGAACGTTGCAACGCGTTAACCGCAAGCAGACGAACCAATGGCCGCTCATGGGCAAGCAACAGGGTCTCACCCGCAGAAGCAAGCAACAGGCGCACCGAGGTTCCGACAACCTCTTCATCGGCATGGTTCAGGGTCTCCCGCAGGAAGACCTCCGCCGTATCCGGGAGCAGGCGCTGTGCGGTTTCCAGTGCGGCAATAACCACCAGACCGACGGGGTCGGCAAGCCCACGTTCGATGATTTTTCTCAGCACCGGTTCCTCACCGGTGGAAAGAACCCTGATGGCCGTCATCCGCACCCAGGCATCTGAATCATCCAGGGCATGCTCCAGAATCGGGGTCGAATGCTGTGCCGGAAAAGCACCGATAGCTTCCGCCGCAAGCCGACGAACATCTGCGACCTCATCAGTTAACGCCAGCGTCAAGCCGGACAACAGACGTTGTGACTTCGCCCCGCTGAAACCACGTAAGGCTTCGCAACGAACCGCCGGGGCAACATCTTTCAACGCCAGCAGCAGATGATTTTCCACCAATTCAACGGGGAGTGAGCCAAGGGTCCGAACCGCCAGCAGACGCAATGCTGAATCTGTCGATTCCAGATAGGGAGAGACCGTCTTCATCATCGCAGTCGGCTCGGCACGACCGATCAAACAGAGGGCATCCGAAGCGGCTTCACGGATCTCGGCAATTTCATCGGTCAGGGTATCACCGAGCAGCGACATCGCCTCAACGGAACAAGTTTTACCCAGAGCCATGGCGGAGGCGTAACGGACCTGAGGATTGTCGGCGCCGAGTCCCTTGATGGCCAACGGGTTGATCTCGCCATAACCCAACTCACCCAGAAGATAAATCAGATAAACCGCGCGTTCCTCATCCCGGTTGACCGTTTCCACCAGCGTCGTTAAAATCGCCTTCGGGATCAATCCGGCGGCGGCGACAACATCATCGCGCAAGGCCTCTTCTGCCAGTAACGGCAGTATTTCAGTGACCACCCTGGTATCCGGGAACAAACTCAGCACATAACAAGCCGCACATCGATAATCTGGATTTTCATGCCGCAGATAGTCGATTAACTGCTCCACAATCTGCTCGGACCGGGGATCGACTTCAGGACAATCCTTTTCCGGCAGGGACTTGATCAGCCGGCCGAAGGCAAGCAGCGCAACCTCACGGTTTTTCCGCAGCGGGTCCGACAACCCCTCCAGCAAAACAGGGACAGCTTCAATACTGCCGAGTTGTCCCAGACAGTTTAAAACCGACTTGCGCAACAGCACATTCTCTGCATAGGGAAGAATCCGTCCAACCGGGACACCGGCACCGATCGCCGTCAAGGCGGCAAAGATGGAGAACTGCAACCCGGCATCGGCATTTTCGAGCAACTCCAGCAGGGCGTCAACGGCAGAAACGGAGCGCAGTTTGCCGATGGTTTCAACCACGGCGTAGCGGACATTCTCATCTTCGTCGTGCAGGTAGGGCAACAACTCCGCAACGCAGCTCGGTTGACCGATTTCCCCCAGGATATCAATAATAAACTTACGCACTTCGGCATCACTTGAGGCAAGACGGGTCAGCAGGATCTTGATGACCTGTGCTCCCAGGCCGATCAGTATTTCGATAGCAGCATTGCGCAAACCGGCATTATCGGGATGGCTGAGCAGATCGGCAACAAATCCGGCCCGCGCATTGGCATCAGCTTGTTGCATAAAAAAGCTGATCGCCTCTTTGCGGACCCGCCAGTCACTGTCGCCGAGGGCACAAACAAACAGCGGCTCGGGGAAATGCCCCAAACGGGACAGGTCACGTGCGGCCTGCAGTCGTTTTTCGACGTGGTTATCCTGCAATAAGACTTCAAGTTCTTTCTGTTCCACACCCTGCTCCATCGGCAAAATCACAGCGCCCGGCTGCGGGAATAAGATCGGTATTTTAACCGCCCGCCGCACAAAACCGACCGGGAGGTCAGCGGCAGCCGGCAACGGTTCGGCAGGCAAATCATCCCGTCGACCGGAGACCTACCCTGAACCCTGGATAACAACGGGGACAACCGGGGAGTAATCGACGACCAGCACGGCCGGACGCACTAAAGCACAATCGATTCCGGCAGTCAGGACATTCGACGATCATCCGTCAGCTCAATTATCCTCAGACAGAGTTGCCGTCTCCAGCGAACTCATATCGATACGCTTTTCATCGGCCAGCAATGTCCGTGGATCGAGCAGCATCATCAGCTGCTCACCGTGACGACAGATCCCGGGGAAAAATTCCGCCGCCGCGCCGGTCAGGTAATAGGGGGTGGGCCGAACATCAGCCAACAGGCAGGAAACCACTTCGGTAACTTCATCAACCAGCAGACCGACAATCCGGCCGTCAATGGCACAAATAACAATCCGGCGTCTTTTTTCATCTTCCCGGGCCGGTTCGAGACCAAAGCGACGACGCAGGTCAACAACCGGAATAACCGCCTTTCGCAGGTTGATCACGCCATCGACATAGGCCGGTGCTTTGGGCACGGTAATGATCGGCTGCGGCCGGATGATCTCTTTGATACACATGATATCAAGGGCATAAAACTGTCGGCCGACCCGCAGACAGGCGATTTTAAGCTGCGGTTGTTCTTTCGTGTCCGAGGTTTCTGGCGAAAAATCCTGATTCATCCGTACCGCCGTCAATCCTTGAGTAAGGTGGCAATGGTTCCCATCACCATCGCGGACTTGAATGGTTTGGTGATATATTGGTCGGCACCGACTTCCTGACCACGATTGATATCCTCCGGGGTTTTCTTGGCCGTCAGCAGAATGACCGGAATTTTTTTTGTCGCCGGGTTCTGTTTAATCCGCGAGCAGACCTCAAAACCATCCATTTTCGGCAACATGACATCAAGCAGAACTAAATCCGGCGGTTCTTCATCAATTGCTTCCAGAGCCGCCAGGCCGGTAGTAACCCCCTGGACAAGATACCCCTTGGTGGTCAGCAGAATGCTTTCCAGCTTTAACAAGCTCTCTTCGTCCTCAACAATGAGAATCTTTTTCTGCATAATACTTACTCCCGGGATGTCCGACATTTCAGCGTCGGGTGAGTATCAACAGCCCCCTCGAACAATGAGATGGACCTCAGATCGTCAATATTTCCAAAGGGTTCAACAATATCAGCATCCGGCCCTGATAACGGCCGACCCCGGAAACATATTTATGCTCGCCCTCCTTGACAACCAGCGGGGTCTGCTCAATCGATTCTTTCGGCAACCGGACCACCTGGGTAATCCGATCAACCAGTAACCCGATCGGTTGCTCCTTCTCTTCACAGATAATAATCCGTTGATAGCCGCTCTCTTCCCCCCGGCCGAGGTGCAAACGTGCCCGCAAGTCAATCACTGGAACCACAACCCCGCGCAGCGACAGGATTCCGCGAACATAATCGGGGACATCGGGCAGCTCGGTATAGGTTCGTGGTTTAAGCAATTCCATAACCACATCAAGACTTAAAGCATATTCCTCTGCCGCCAACAGAAAGGTCAGCCACTGGACGGTTTCAACCTGCCGATTTTTATCACTGCCGAAAAGTCCCTGGACATAATCCTCTTCAGAGGCAAAATTCTGTTCGGGAAAAAACTGCTGCAAGCCGGAACCGGTCGAATCTTCGGCATCGGCAAGTGAAAACTCCAGCTCGGGCTCCTGCTCATCGAGCAGTTCAGCCGTCACGGCCGGTTCCAGCAACGCCTGTTCTTCAGGGGCTGCCGACTGCTGTTGCGCTTTTTTTCTGATTTCCGCCAGGTCCATCTGCTATCCGTTCGCTATATCGGATAAAACTATAGCAAAAAAGCTTCCCAGAATCTCACAACTGCGAAATAAAACCATTTCTCAAAGCCCGTCAAGTTCATCCGCCACCGAACTGACGACATCAGCATCAATCTGCGGTACACCACGACCGAATCCCTCGAGCAACGCCAACGACGCCAGTTGATTCATCCGTCG
>JAADGW010000002.1:0-3222 GCA_013152145.1 Deltaproteobacteria bacterium | reverse complement strand
GGAATACTGTGCGACCAGTTCAACCGCATCCCCGGTAAACAAATCCTTTCGGCCGCCGGCACAGTTCAGCCGGTGGGCCAGGTAGGCGCCGATCTCATCGGCCGGCAACGGACTGAGCTTATACTGGATACCGATCCGTTGTCGTAACGGCTCATAGACCGGGTGCGCAAGGCGCTTAACCAGTTCAGGCTGCCCCATCAGAACAACACTGATCAGGTTGACATCATCCAGTTGAAAATTCGTCAGCAGCCGGATCTCATCAAACACATCCTTGTGCGGAATCAACTGTGCTTCATCAATAATCAGCACCGGATGCACCTGTTGCTGATAAAGTCGGTAAAGTTGCCGGCTTAATTGTTCCAGCAGTTCAGACTTGTTGGCCGCCGGGGATTCAATCCCGAGGCGCAATGCCAGGGTCTGCAGAAATTCGAGGGGGGACAATCGCGGGTTAGTCAGCAGGACGCTCCGATAATGCCCATCAAGCTCATCCATCAAAGCCCTGGAGAGGGTTGTCTTGCCGCAACCGATCCCCCCGGTCAGCAGAATCATGTCGCGTTCTTCTACCGCATGTAACAAACGGGCCAACGCTTCACGATGACTGCGCGACTGATAAAAAAACTGTGGGTCGGGAGTTTTGGCAAACGGTCGGGACCGGAACCCGTAAAACGCTTTATACACCGAAAACTCCCTCACGCTGCAGGGTTTCTCCGATCAAACCGCTGACATCCAGAACGAGGATGGTTTTCTGGTTGCCCAGATCGGCAGCACCGGCGATCCCTTTAACAAAACTCAGGGCTTTACCGAGTGACTTGATGACAACATCCTGCTGACCACGGAGTTCGTCAACGATAATCCCCATCCGTTTATCGGCAAAACCGACAACCACGACAAATTCACTGTCGTCAACGGTCCCTCCCGCAAGCTTGAACAGCTCATCAATCCGTAACAGGGCCAGGGTCTGATGCCGCAACTCCATCACCTCGCGGCCTTCGATCGTCTGGATCATCCCCGGTTCCAACATCAGGGTTTCCAGCACCGCATTCAGCGGGATCGCATAATCCTTCCCTTTGACCCGCACGACCAGGGCCTTGATGATTGCCAGAGTGATCGGCAGGGTCAGACTCATCACCGTCCCCTTGTCAACCTCACTGGTCAGATCAATCATCCCGGACAGGGCTGAAATATTACTCTTGACCACATCCATACCGACCCCTCGCCCCGAATATTCACTGACCTCCTCACAGGTCGAAAACCCGGGCTGAAAAAGCAGGTTGTAAAGTTCCTGCCGGGTCGGGTCGGCGTCGGCGGAGAGCAGCCCCGTTTCGATGCCCTTGACCCGCAAAATTTCGGGATCGATGCCACGGCCGTCATCATGCACTTCGATAACAACATGATTGCCCTTTTGCGCCGCGACCAGCGAAATCGTTCCGCTCTCCGGCTTGCCGAGAGCCAATCGGCGCTCCGCCGGCTCGATTCCATGATCAAGTGAATTGCGGATGATGTGCATCAGCGGGTCGGCAAGTTCTTCGACGATAAGCTTATCCAGTTCCGTATCGCCGCCCTGAATGTTCAGCTTGACCTTTTTGCCGAGCTCCTGGGCCATTCGCCGGATGATCCGGTTCATTTTGTCGAACAGCTGCCGGACCGGAACCATCCGCACATCCATAACGCCACTCTGGAGTTCATTCAAGCGCCGCTCCAATGCATGAATCGCCTTTTCCAGATCGCGGGCGACCGGTAACCCGTCGGCCTGCATTTCGACACAGAGCTGCGCAATCGAACCTTTCGCCAGGGCCAGCTCGCCGACAATGGTCATTAAATAATCGAGTTTACTGATATCAACCCGCACCGTGCTGGTAAAGGATCGCGCCGAACCGCTGTCCTTATTTTTAACCGCAGCAACCTCTGCCTCGGCCGGTGACTCTGCAGGGGTTGACCGCGACGATGATGCCGGGATTTTATCGGTAGAGCGGAGCACCGTTGCTGCGCCGGGCAGCTCGGTCGCAGCCGGCGCTGATGTTTCCGCAGAGGTGGGATCGGCAACGATTTCGATCTCCAGGCCGGCAAAATCGAGCTGCTGCTGCAACTCTTCTACGCCGACATCGGTCCCGCAGAGAACCCGGAAGGCCAGCATTTCAGGATTATCATTTTCAACCCCCGGCAAGGTGCTGATAACTTCGCCACTCTCTTTAATCTTGTCGGTCAGGGCGGCCAGTTCGGTATCAAAGCTCATCAAAAGGAATGCCACCTTGATCAGGTAGAGCGACTTCCCCTGTTTGAGGGTTTCCTGCAGCCGATGCTCCTCGTACTCAGTCAAAACATCAAGCAACGCAGAATCGAGGTTCAGCTCCGCAAAGGGATCGGCCGGGTCCTCATCGGGGCCGCTCAGCAGATGCTCTATACGGGTCAGGTAGGCCGTAATATCTTGAGTAAATTCAGAATCTTCCGCCTTTCCACGGATCAGTGCGGAAATGCCTTCCAAGGTATCGAAGAGACAATCGAGCAGGGTTTCGCTCAAAGAAACCTTCCCCATTCGCAGGTTATCCAGAAGGTTTTCCAGGTGATGCGCCAGCTCCGCGACGTCATCAAACCCGAACATACCGGCCAGTCCTTTGATCGAATGGGCATCACGGAAAATTCCGTTTAACAGGTCGGGATTGTCCCGCCCCGTCGCCGAATCTTCACCGAGTTCCGCCAGATCCTGATTCAGTTTTTCCAGCAGTTCTTCAGATTCAGCCAGAAAATCATCTATTGCCTGGTTGACCATCAGGGGTCCTTTAACTCAACAGCCGGGCAACCAGCTGTTGCAAATCTTCCGGATTAAATGGTTTGACCAGATATGCATCGGCACCGAGGGCCAGACCTTTTTCACGGTCTCGCCGACTGCCTTCGGTGCTGATGATAACCAGCGGAGTATCTTTATACAGCGGATTGTTACGCACGAAACTCACCAGTTCCAGACCATTGATATCGGGCATATTGATATCGGTCAGGACCAGGTCGACTTTTCCCCGCGGCAAAATACGCAAAGCCTCAAACCCGTTCGCAGCCTCGACCAGCTCAAAGTCATCCAGTGCATCAAGGGTTGATACAATCAATGAACGCATTGTCGGGGAATCATCGGCGATCAAAATTTTCTTCAAAACCACTCCTCAACTTGACTCAAAACGATGTTTACCCTGCGCCGTACCGCCAGCATAACAATGCCCCCCTCATTGATCC
>JAADGW010000182.1 GCA_013152145.1 Deltaproteobacteria bacterium | reverse complement strand
GCAGCCCGAAAGCTGCTCCGATGAGCGTGTCAACCGGTGAGATGGCGGCGAGATTGCCCAGAAACAGGACGGTTTCGACGCCTTCCCGGAAGACCACGGCAAAAGAGAGCGCCATGATTCCGAGCATTTTTTTTCTGGAAATGGCCAGATCGATCTTTTCCTGGATTTCTCCTTTGATCGTTCTGGAATTTTTGGCCATCCAGAACACCATGTAGGTCAGAACTGCCGCAGCGACAATACCGAAAAATGCCTCGAAAACCGCTTCCGCCGTGCCCTTGAATTCACGATTGATCATTCCGAGAACAAAGGACAATCCGAAACTGGCGATAACTCCGCCGGCAACACCGGCGAAAAGATAGCGGCTCAAATAGGTTTTATTGATTTTTGCTAAATAGGCGTAGATCACCCCGACGACAAGTGCGGCCTCAAGAGCCTCTCTGAATGTTACGATGAAACTTGCGAACATCTAATTTCTTCCTTTATGCGATCTGCTGACGAACGGGGTATCCTCGTCCCGAATATTGGTCGTTGATCGCTGTGACAACTGCAAATAATCAGTGGAGTTGATAAATTTTGTCCGGCACGATATCCGCATGTATGAATAACTGTTCAGATATATAAGTTCTACTTCGCCCTGTATGTCTTGTCAAGGAGAAATTGAAAATAGTTTTCACTGAAAAGATTTCCGGGATTAATCCCGTGCGCAAGACCGACCGTCTTTCTGTTTACAGTCGGGGGAGGAAAGGAAGCGGTCAGTACGGATTCCGGTCGACTGGATTTCAGTGTGCTGCAATGCGGGAACGGCCCACGATATGTGAACCGTGAGCCGTCGGCGTTCTATGGCTGGTGCGTTGCGAAACAATGGTGATCTTCACCTGCGGGCTGAATAATTCCGCCAGCCACCGAAACTGGTGATTTCTTCTGCGGATTCAATGGCCCATGACTCGCAGATAAATCCTTTGACCATTGAGCCATCCGCCAATATCAGGGAGCCGATCCCCAGCGGCGGAGGAACGTCCCGGGTAAAGGCACCGAAGGCTTGTTGGGAAAGCGACCAGACTTCGACCTCCAGTCCGTCACCGACATATTCAGGATCTTTGATCAGCCCGGGTTTCGGCGGATTTGTGCCCTGCAGCGCGTAGAGCCGGTAGTTGCCGGCGGTTCTGGTGGTTGACAGGAGTTTTGCGCCACGATCGGTCAATTGGAAGTTCAACGGTTGCCCGGATAAATGGGCGCCGACCACGGCCAGGTGGACCCTTTCCCGGTTCTCTGAAGATTGTACGTTCGAGTCTTCGTTTAAGGGAATGATGCTGTCGACCTGCCGCTGGTTGGAGATACCGCGCTGCAGGCGGTCGGCAAGCAGCGCCAGTGCATCATCACAAAAAGTCGGTGCAATCAGGGTAACCCCGAACGGCAGGCCATTACCGGGTCTGAACCCGGCTGGAACTGCAACCGCGCAGTAGTCAAGTAAATTGACGAAGTTCGTGTAGGTTCCCAGGCGGCTGTTAAGCAGTAACGGTTCCTGCTCCACCTCGGCGACCCGATAAATGGTCGGCGTCGTCGGCAGCAGCAGAAGGTCCACCTTTCGCCATTCTTCATCACACCGCCGGGTGAGATGTTTTAACCGGTATTGACCACGAAACGCATCGACCGCGCTTAGCCCGTCTGCCCCTTCGATGATGCTGCGAACGGTCGGGTCAAACGACTCCGCATGTTCTGCAAGAAAATCACCGATGGCAGCTGAGCGTTCTGCCAGCCAGGGACCGGAATACAGCAGCTGGGCGCTCTGCTGAAAGGGGCGATAATCAAATTCGATCGCCTCACCGCCCAGGCCGGTGAGGGTTGCAATACTTTGGTCGTATAGCATCTCGGCTTCGATATCACCGAAAAACTCTCGCTGCGCTGCGGACAGAATACCGAAGCGGAATCCTTCGAGCGGCAGCGGTCTGCCCGGTGCTGTTCTGGAGTAAGGATCCTGAGGGTCGAGGCCCTGCATGATCCGGCGCACCAGGTCTGCCTCACCACAGCTGATGGCTAAAACCGTGACACAGTCGAGTGAGCGGCAGGCGGGCACCACGCCGTGGGTACTGACCAGCCCCCTGCTCGGTTTGACCCCGACCAGATTATTGAAGGCGGCCGGAACCCGACCGGAGCCGGCGGTATCGGTGCCCAGGGAGAAACTGACCAGGCCCGCCGCCACGGCGACTGCCGAGCCGGAACTTGACCCGCCGGAGATATAGTCCCGGTCAAAGACGCAGCGCGGAGCGCCATGTGGAGAACGGGTTCCGACCAGCCCGGTAGCAAACTGGTCAAGGTTGGTCTTGCCGATCAGGATGGCTCCCGCATCGAGCAACCGTCGCACCGCCGTTGCGTCTTCGGCAGGGGTATAGGCATAATCGGGACAGGCGGCTGTAGTCGCAAACCCGGCCGCGTCGATATTGTCCTTGATTGCAAACGGAATTCCATACAGCGGCAGGTCCACGCCGGTGAAATCACTCTCTTCCAGTTCCCGGCCGCGCTCCATGACCTGCTCCCGATCCGCCAGGGAGATCCAGATCGCCGGATCGGAGCAGGCTGTGATCCGCTCGAAGACCGCCGTGATAACCTGTGACGGGGTCAGCTCCCCGTTTCGATAGGCCTCACGCAGAACCGGTATCTCCAGACTTTTTATCCTCATGGTGACTCTCCGTGCAGAACCAGCATCGCTTGTCCACTCTGCACCGCCTGCCCCGGTAAACAGAGAATTTCATCAACGATACCACTTTTGTGCGCTTTTATCTCTAGCTCCATCTTCATCGATTCGATCACGACCAGGGTCTCTCCCTCGGCTATCCGCTGGCCGGGTTTCGCCAGAACCTTCCAGATATTCCCCGGAACCGTGGCCTCAACCGTAAAGCCTCCCGGCGGCAGACGGAGTTCATCCTGCTGCAATCCGGCAGTAGCGTCCTCTATAATCGTATCGGGCAGGCCCAGCTCTTTCCAGCGTTGCCGTTCCAACTCAAAAGCTGATTGCTGTTGTTGCTTGAACGCAGCGATCGACGTCTGATGTTCCTGCAGGAAACGGTTATAGTCGGCCAGTTTGAAAGTGGTCTGTTCGGTTTCGATGCGGTACTCGCCATGTGGGAACGCGTCCCGTGCCTCCTTCAGCTCAGCAGCGGTCACCGGAAAGAACTTGATCTGGTCGAAAAACTGCAGTAACCAGGGTTTTCCGGCGGTAAAATCAGCGGTCTGGCGATAGGTGTTCCAAACCTGCACTGTCCGGCCGACGAACTGGTACCCCCCCGGTCCTTCCATGCCGTAAATGCACATGTAGGCTCCGCCGATGCCGACGGCATTTTCCGGTGTCCAGGTGCGGGCCGGGTTGTACTTGGTCGTCACCAGGCGATGGCGTGGATCGACCGGCGTTGCCACCGGCGCACCGAGGTAGACATCCCCCAGACCGAGGACCATGTAGTTGGCGTTGAAGACCACATCCTTGACCGCCTGCTCATCCGGCAGGCCATTGATCCGACGGATAAATTCGATATTGGACGGGCACCAGGGAGCCTCCGGATAGACCAGTTCCCGGTATTTACGAATCGCCAGCTGAGTCTGCTCATCATCCCAGGAGAGCGGCAGGTGGATGATCCGGCTGGGAACTTCGATGTCGTCGATTGCCGGCAGTTCCTTTTCGGCACGGGTCAGGCTGTCGAGCAACTTCGCCGGTGAAAGGGTGCGGCTGTCATAATGGATCTGTAACGAACGAATTCCCGGAGTCAAATTGATGATCCCCGCAATTTTTTCCCGCTGCAGCCAATCGACCAGGGTCCGAACCCGGAAGCGCAGGTTGAGATCGAGAACCAAGGGGCCGAATTCGACCAGCAGATAATCGTCACCGGCGCGGCGGTAGCAAACCGGGGTTTCTCCCACGGCGCCCTGGCGGACAATGGCGCGAGCTGTTGTCGTTCGGGCCGGAGGGACTTCAACCGCTTCCGGGATCAAGGTCCGCAGGGCCTGGTCCTGGGCTTTACGCTTTGCGGCGGCGACCTCCAGAGTCCATTTTTCAAAGCGCAGCTTGTCGCCGGGGGTCAATTGGCCGAGCTTCCACTTCCACAATTCGGCCTGGACAATCGTGGCCGGACAGACAAAACCGCCGAGACTCGGTCCGTCCGGGCCGAGAATAATCGGCATGTCGCCGGTAAAATCGATGCTGCCGACAGCGTAGGCGTTGTCATGAATATTGGAAGGATGCAGTCCCGCCTCGCCGCCATCCTGCCGGGCCCATTCCGGTTTCGGCCCGGACGGATACCGGTGCGGGCGCTGTTGAAGTGTACCTCGTACTCCGCGGAGAAGAGTGTCTCGATGTCCTGATCCGTGAAAAAGTCGGGGGCGCCGTGCGGCCCGTAAAGGACCCCGATGGTCCACTCCCGGGTCAGCGGCGGCAGCAATTCGGTGGCAAGCTGGTTGACCGCCGGGGCGTCGGACCCGGTCGATGCCATCCGGAGCACATCTCCGGTCCGCAGGGCTCTGCCGGCATGTCCACCGAACCCGCCCGGACTGAAGGTGGATCTGCTGCTATTCCGGCACATCGAAGCCGTGACGGACCGCCAGGTAACAGCGATTCCCCGGCCCTTGTGGAGAACCGACTGCAAGGATTTGCCCGCTTGTGACGGCTATCGGCCGCCAGTGAGCAACCGGCTTTCCATCGAGCGTGGCGCTCATTTGCGCACCACCCAATGCGATCAGGGTATCGCAGTTAAATTTGAGAGTCGGCCCGTTGAGGGTCAGTTCCAGCGCCGGGGCCCCTTCCGGATTGCCGAGCAGACGGTTAACCAGACGGAAGGAGTAGTGATCCATCGGCCCGCTCGGCGGCACCCCGATATTCCAATAACCGAGTCGGCCGGGATAGTCCTGAATGCTGCTTTGCGCACCGGGCGCCAGCACGTCGATGGTCGCTGATCGATAGGGAAGCTCGGTCAGCGCTCGGGTGGAAACCTCGCCCTCACTGAACCGTTCCGTAGCGACGATCTGCCGCAGGTAGGCAAGATTGGTTTCAATGCCGTAGATGTTGCTTTGGGCCAGCGCTTGAGCCAGCCGGGACCGGGCCTCTTGACGGTCGCGGCCTTTGACGATGATTTTCGCCAGCAGCGGATCGTAATAGGGGGTGATTTCCGTTCCGGTTTCGATCCAGCTGTCAACGCGACAACTGTCTGGCAACTGAACCCGGGTCAACCGCCCTGAACTCGGCTGAAAATCCTTGCCGGGATCTTCAGCATAGATCCGGACCTGGATGGATGCTCCCTGCGGCGGTCCGGTCAGACTTTCCAGCGGCGGCAGTTCTCCCGCCGACAGCTGAATCATCCACTCGACCAGATCGATCCCGAACACCTCTTCGGTCACGCCGTGCTCAACCTGCAGTCGGGTATTGACCTCGAGAAAATAGAACTGCCGCGCTTTGACATCGAAGATAAACTCAACCGTTCCGACCGAAGCGTAGCGGATCTGCCGACCGAGCCGTAATGCGGCCTGATGCAGTTTATAACGGATTTCATCCGCCAGGTTGGGAGCCGGAGTTTCTTCGATGACCTTCTGGTTGCGGCGCTGGATTGAACAGTCCCGCTCCCCCAGGGCGATCACCTGCCCGGTGCCGTCACCAAAGATCTGGACTTCGATGTGCCGGGCCGTTTCGATAAATTTTTCCAGGAACAGGCCATCACTGCTGAAGTTGTTGCGGCTCAGACGTTTCACCGAAGCATATTTATCCGCCAGTTCGTTTCGATTGCGGCACAATTGCAGGCCGATGCCGCCGCCGCCCGCGGTACTCTTCAGCATCACCGGATAGCCGATCTGCTCTGCAGACTGCAGGGCCTGCTCCAGACTGTCGAGCAGTTCGGTCCCCGGCAGCAGTGGAACCCCGCAACTCTCGGCTAATGCCCTGGCGGTATGTTTCAGGCCGAACTGGCGCATCTGCTGCGGACTCGGGCCGATAAAGGTGATCCCGGCCGTTGTCAGCGCTTCGGCGAATTCCGGATTTTCACTCAGAAAACCGTAACCCGGATGCACGGCATCGACCTTGTGTTCATTGCAAACGGCCAGGATTTTATCCACCTGCAGATAGCTTTCGGCAACCGGAGCGGGCCCGATACAGATCGCCGTATCGGCCAGGCGGACATGTGCGGCATGCCGGTCAGCTTCTGAATAGATCGCCAGCGCACGGATCCCCAGACGTTGCAGGGTGCGGATGATACGGCAGGCAATTTCGCCGCGATTAGCGACCAGTACGGTTTTAAACATGG
>JAADGW010000210.1 GCA_013152145.1 Deltaproteobacteria bacterium | reverse complement strand
ATAGGCGTTCTTGAAGATACCGATGCGGGCTTCGGTGCTGCCTCGGCGCTTCTGCAATTGGCAGAAATAGTCATCCTCAAGTCGTTCCTTGCGTTGCGGAACAGAACGGGGGCAGATGGCATTGACGATGTCGGACGTTTCGAGGTCGGTGCGAGATGGCATTGACGATGTCGGACGTTTCGAGGTCGGTGCGGTGCGTATTCCGACGGAATCCGACCACCGATTCCGACGCAAAGTGGACCACTTTTTAAGGTGTGTCGGAATCGGTGGACCAGTTTGGTTCAGAAGCGTAAGTGATGCTGGATAACCTGGTGTACAACCTTGGAATTCCTATTTTCAAGGAGGTGCCCCCTTGGCAAACAAGAGGTTATCCATGCGCAAGATCAAAAAAAGCATCAGAGGGTCACATCTCAACTATCAAGTATTGAGGTGATTGGGTTCTGCTTCATCTAAGGACAAATCGCACAAATTCAGCATTTCAAAGATCAGGATTTCATTTTTGAAAGCGAAATTCGGATCGGGGGATCCCAATTCGCAAAAGTAGTAAGTTTTTGTTTTGCCGACAGGTAATTCTCGACGCCCCGGGTCGGTCCGAGTTACCCTGGGAAGGAAATAGGGACTTTTGGCAGGACATTTGAATAGAAAATCGTGGGCAAATCGGGCTGTCAAAAGTCAGGAAAACACTTTTGAAGCGGCAAGATCTGATGATGCTCCAAATACGCTAAGTTTTGATAATCTCCCAAACCAACAGGGATCTGCAACTGGAAAAACTGAAAAGGTTCCCATCGGGTAGGAGGCGGGGTTACCCCCGCCGTTCTCCCACACCACCGTGCGTACGGTTCCACACCATGAGGGATGCTTAGACTTTTTCAAGGCTGTACCTAGCTTTAAAGCCGTTCTTTATAGGTTGGGCTTTAATTGAGTTTGACTGTTTCTGGGAAATATTATACACTGATTCGTTGGTCTTGGTCTAGACGGGGGGCGCATCCTCCGACGTCAATGGCCCCCGCCACGAAAAAGAACACATCTTTTTAACCGTTTCGGGCTCCATGCACAGGTTCTTTCTCGCGCTCGCATTGGCGCAGTTTAGCCTGCCCACAAGCTCATGACACTTGTTTCTCGTCTGAGCAAAAGTGACGGTGTGCTCCACCGAGACATGGTTCTCCCCCCTTTTCCCTGTTTACTTCAGGCGATATCAGGAGTGTTAATGCATTATAATCTTTCTATGGATGGTACCCCGGTGAGAACTGCCTTGTTGTTGGCCGCCGGCACGGGGAGTCGACTTTCTCCATTAACGGATTCAACACCCAAATGTCTTGTTGAAGTCAATGGAATTCCCATCCTTGAAAGGTTGATCCGCTCCCTGCGCAGTCACGGGTTCAAGCGCCTGGTTGTGGTCGTAGGACACCTGTCAGAAGTCATTCGCGACTATCTCGGTAGTCGGTATGCTGATATTGAAATCACCTATATCACCAGCCCGCGCTATAAAACAACCAACAACATCTACTCATTGTGGCTTGCCGGAAAGGTGATTGACGAACCTTTTCTCCTGATTGAAAGCGATCTGGTGTTTCACTCGGAGCTGCTTAAGCCGATGCTCCAACCTGACCGGATCGCTGTCTCCAAACTGCTGCCGTGGATGAACGGCACGACGGTGACGCTTAATGAGCGGCAACAACTTGATGCCCTTTGGCTCAGCACTGTGAACCGCAATGACGCCGCTCATTTCAAAACCGTAAACATCTACAGCTTCTCCCGCAGCACTTGGCAAGCGATCTGGGAACGACTGGATCGACACATTTCCGCCAAGAAGGTGAAGGGATATTACGAGTCTGTTTTCGCCGAGCTGGTCGCTGAGGAGAATCTCACATTTGCGCCGGTCTTCTTTGATGCCGCCCGTTGGTATGAGATTGACACCCTTGAGGACCTGAGCGCGGCTGAGAAAATGTTCCCCGGGCCCTCCCCGATCAAGGTTGCCACGCAGCAACTTCAACCTCTGGTTCAGAAGGTTGCCCCGATTGTCGCTCGGAATATGACCGAGATAAAGAATACCGTTATCGGGGAAAATCTGCCGGCACCCTTCTCACCATTGGTGGCATCTGATTGACCAGCTAGTTCTGGACATAGAATTTGGTCCGGAGATCCATTTCTGATAGCGTTTAACGAAGGCAACAAATATATGACAGATCAGGATTATGCTGCCAAAGAGCAGCAATTCGAAGCCGTTGAATGCCAGCATGGCGGCTATTGGCGTCATGATTTTATCGATCACGCCTACCTTTATAATCTCTATTTCCCGCCAGAGCGTTTTTTCAAACAGTTGACCAGCCAAATCCATGAACTGGTGCTGAACTATCCCGTGGCCCAGAATGTCCTGGCCGGATTAGTGGGCACCCTGATCGATCAACCGCCGGAACGGATTGTGGTGGGCAATGGGGCGGCAGAGCTGATCAAGATCGTGTCCGGTCATCTCGCCAAGAAGCTTATTGTTCCGGTTCCATCGTTCAACGAATACGCCAACGCGGCACCGCCGGAAAACATTATTGAGTTTGCGCTCGATGCTCCTTCCTTCCAACTCGACGTGGATAAATTTGCGGCAGAGGCACTCCGCTGCAATGCCGATGTTGCGGTGGTGGTGTCGCCGAACAATCCGACGTCTCTGCTGGTGCCTAAAACCGATCTGATCCGCCTGCTGGACAAACTGGCCGCGCACGACTGCATGCTCATCGTTGATGAATCTTTCATCGATTTTGCCAGGGATCGTGACCAGGAAACTCTGGAAGGGGATATCGCCAAATATCCGAATCTTGCGATCTTCAAGAGTATGAGCAAGGCTTACGGTATCTGCGGTCTGCGCATCGGCTATATGCTGACTGCCAACGCACTCTTTGCCGATCAGGTTCGTCAGGGGCTGCATATCTGGAACCTCAACGGCTTTGCTGAAACTTTTCTGGTTCATGCCCCTGAATACCAACAGGAGTTCCTCGCCAGTTGCGATCTGGTACGGGCGGATCGAGATCAATTCTATCAGGATCTCTGTGCCATCAGCGGCCTGACGGTCTATCGGCCCGAGGCCAACTATATCTTCTGCCGTCTTCCCGACCATGCCCCTGCCGGTCCCGAAGTGGCCCGCAGGCTATTTGTCGAGTACAATATCTACATCAAGCACTGTCAGGGCAAGACCATGCCTGAATCTGACCGTTACATCCGCATTGCCAGCCGCACCAAGACCGAAAACAGAGTCGTGGCTGAGGCCCTGGCCACAATTGTTGGTTCGAAAAAAATATCATGAGTACGTCACCAGATAGCCCCGCAACTCCCAGGGCCATACTCTGCTACGCGAAGGACCTGCCGAACATCTGTTCCCTGGCGGGACTTCTTTGCGCAATACTCGGCATCTATTTCGCTTTTCTGGGCAACTTTTCAGCGGCAATGATCGGCCTGCTCTGGGCGGTCTTTTTCGACTGGAGCGATGGCATTATCGCCCGCAAGATGAAAGGTCGAACCGAAGAGCAGGGAGAGTTCGGCGCTCAGCTCGACTCGCTGATCGATATTGTCAGTTTCGGCATCTGTCCCGCAGTTATCCTGTTGAGCTATGGTAATTTCAGTCCCTGGTACATCCCCGGAGCCTTTATCCTTGTTGCAACTGGCGTGATCCGGCTGAGCTATTTCAATGTTTTCGGCTTGGTGGATAAATCGACCTACTGGGGGTTAGCGCTCGACAACAATATTATTATCCTGGCCTTCCTGTTCCTCTTTGATGGCCTGGTCAGTCCTGCGGTTTTCGGCCCTGTTCTCTACGTTCTACTGATGGTTCTCTCCGCCCTCAACGTCGCCCCGATCAAGACCCCTAAATTTGCCGGCCGCTGGTATTACGCCATCACCATTTATACTCTGGTCCTGACCCTGGTCTATGGCTGGAAATTGCTCTGACCCGCAGGGTGGCCGTAACGTTCCCCCAATCCCATTCTATCCCCCTCCGGAGTCCCGAATGACAGGTTTTCAATCGATAAGAACCACTATTTCAGACAATAAAGACGAACTGGTCGTTTATACCGCCGATAACTTTCCCCAGTTTCCTCGTCGCGATGCCGCAGTCACTTCAAAATCTGACCGCGCCCTGGCATCAGCACACGCCGATGATCTGGTGGTGTTACATGGCGAGCTGGATCAGGGACTATCGTCGCTGGCTGCGCGCCCACAGCTTGGGAACCGATCATGTCGTCGCCTATAACTGCCGTCCAGTGGCGAGACCCTCTCAGAACTGATTGTGGCCAATTCGCAACCGGTTCAAAAGAAGATCAGCGAGATGGGCAGAAAAACCGTCTACGCC
>JAADGW010000225.1 GCA_013152145.1 Deltaproteobacteria bacterium | reverse complement strand
GACCGGGGCGCCGAAAGCGGTAAACGGATAGGTGCCGACGGCGACCGCACCGCAACAGGCCGGTATCACCAGCTGTACCGGTTGTTTGCCGATGGCACGGCTGAGCATCTGCAGACCGATCGACATGCCGCAGCCGCCGCAGTTGGTATTACCGGGTCGCAGCAACGGTTTTTCACGATCAAGCGGGGTCTGTGCCATGCCGTTCAAAGCCGGTTCTTTCATACGCCTACCTCCATAATCAGCGGTTCACCGGCCGTCGTACGACTGCGCAGGTCATCGACTAGCTGTTCGATATGCTGCGGCCGGACATCACCGCCGCCGATACCGAGGATGTAATTCTGCACCAGCGCCTCGTTTGTTGCGCAGCTGCGGCACTCGCCCCAGAGAACGCCGCCGAAACCGAGACTGATATCCCGATCGAGTACCGCCACTCGCTTCGCCCGGCCCAGCAGCTCGCACAGCAGTTCGGCCGGGAATGGTCGCAGCAGCCTGATCCGCAGAGCACCGACCTTAAGATCCTGCTCGCGCAAACGGTCGACGCAGCGTTCGACGGTACCGGCCATGGTGCCCATCGACAGAATCAGCAGTTCGGCATCTTCATGCCGGTAGCCGACCACCGGAGCGGGCATCTCCCGACCGAAGGCCGCGGCAAACTCCTGCTGCAGTTGCGGGTAGATCTTCAGCGCCCGGCCCATCGCCTCATGATGTTGACGGCGCAGGACTTCGGTCTGCTGCGGCAGCACCACCGAGCCGAGGGTGTGCGGCGTCTCGGCGAGCCGGTGCGGTACCTGCAGCGGCGGCAGAAAGCGGTCGACGGTCTGCTGGTCGGGGATTTGTGTCTGCGCCATGGTGTGAGAGAGGACGAAGCCGTCCTGGCAGACCATCACCGGCAGCATCACCCGCGCATCTTCACCGAGCCGATAGGCGAACAGGATCGTGTCGAGCACTTCCTGGTTGTCGGCGCAGTAGATCTGCAGCCAGCCGCTGTCGCGCAGCAGCAGGCTGTCGCCGTGATCGGCCCAGATATTCCACGGCGGCCCGAGGGTCCGGTTGGCGACCATCATCACCATCGGTAAGCGCAGCAGGGCGGCGGCGACGACATTTTCGGCCATGTAGGCCAGGCCGTTGGATGAGGTGGTGGTGAACGAGCGGGCTCCGGCGGCGACGCTGCCGATGCAGACCGCCATGGCGCTGTGTTCGCCTTCGACGCGCACCACCTGGCCCTTTTCAATCTGCTGGGCGCAGAGCAGTTCCATGCACTCGGTCGACGGGGTGATCGGGTAGACCCCGCTGCAGAAACCGCGGCCGTGGCGGTTGGCGCGGGCCGCCAGGGTGGCGGCATAGGCCGCCGCATGATTGGCACTGATCAGTTCGTTTTGCATGGTCCTCAGTTCCGGGTTGGAAGGATGCCGGCGCGCAAGGCCTGGCGGGGACATTCGACGGCGCAGATGCCGCAGCCCTTGCACTGCTCCGCGTCGATGGCATAGCGCTCACCGTCCCGGCAGATGATCCCTTCGGGACAGTAGATCAGGCAGGTGTCGCAGCCGGTACACTGGCCGCAGGAGAGGCAGCGGTCAATTTCTTTTTCCGGGTCGGCCAGTCCCTGGTTGACTTCGCTCAGATTTTTCAGTCGCCGATCAACCGGCAGGTGACGGTCGGGTGTCGGTGGACAGGAGTCAAAATACTCAAAGCGGATTTCGGCGGCTGTCACTGCCGGTAGAAGATCTGGGTTAAAGGTTTCAGCCGCGGTCGGACTGTCGCCGCTGAGCATCCGCAGCGCCGTGCGGCGACCGTCGCCGATGGCGTGGGTTACGGTGCCGTCCATAGTGGAAAGATCGCCGCAACAGAACACCGGCAGTGGTTTTCCGCGGTGTTCGAAGCGTCCTTCGCGGAGCTTCCAGTCGGCCGGAACCGGGCTGAAATCGGCCGATTGGCCGAGGCAGAGCAGGACATGATCGCAGGCGATGCGGCTGCTGCGGTCCGTGATCAGCGGACGCCGCCGGCCATCGGCATCGAGCGGCCCGAGCTCAACTTCAGCCAGCTCGACGGCGCTGACCCGATCCTGCCCCAGATAGAAGCGCGGCTGGCAAAAGAGCTGCAGTTCGACGCCTTCCTCCAGGGCCTCTTCGATCTCGGCTTCAATTGCGGGCATCTCTTCGAGGCCGCGCCGGTAAACCAGGGTCACCCGCGCGGCGCCGTTACGCAGCGCAGTGCGGGCCGAGTCGACAGCCGAGTTGCCGCCGCCGATCACCAGGACATGACCCGCCAGCCTGACAGCGCCGCCCTGTCTGGCCCGCTGCAGGTAGTTCAGCCCCTGTTCGACACCGGGCAGGTCATCTCCCGGGCAATCAGCATCACGCCAGTGATCGAGGCCGGTGGCGAGCAGCAGACCGTCATGGCTGGCGAGCAGGCGTTTCAGAGCGGTCGAATCGAGTTCGCAGTTCAGTTGCACGTCGACGCCGAGGGACAGGATGCGGGCGATATCCCGATCAAGTTGCTGCGGGGGCAGACGGTAGGCCGGAATACCGTTGCGCAGCAGGCCGCCAAGTTCCGCTTCGCGCTCGTAGAGGGTGACCCGATGACCTTCGAGCGCCAGGGTGTAGGCCGCGCTGAGACCCGCCGGGCCGCTGCCGACCACGGCGTATGATTTTTGCTCGGCGACCGGTTTCGGTTGCAGCAGCAGTTCCGTCTGTTGCTCACCGATCCAGCGCTCAAGGCTGCGGATATTGACCGCGCCATCATACTCGACCCGGTTGCAACCGCTCATACAGGGGGCGGGACAGACCCGGCCGCAGACCGACGGCAGCGGCTGGGTGCGCTGCAGGATCCGTGCGGCGGCAGCGACGCCATCGGTTTTCAACGCCTGGATGAAACCGACCACGTCATTGCCGGCCGGACAGCCGACGCTGCAAGGTGCCGGTCGCTGCTGGTATTCAACCAGCTGGGTCCGCCAGGAACCGGTTTTCAGCAGTGTCGGCAGGTCACCGATCTGTTCCGTCAGGGGGGTGATTCGCGGGGTCGGCTGCGGCTGCGGCGAGTTTTGCGGTGTCTGCCGGTTGAGGGCCTCACGCAGGATGACTTGCTGATAAGCTTCGCCGGCCGCAGCCAGATCTTTTTCCAGGCCGAGGCGGCGATAGGCCCGTTCGACATCCTGCAGGCTCAGCCCGGCCACCCGGGCATAGGCACCGACCAGGGTGGTGTTGACGATGACCACCGAGCGGCTGCCGATAGCGTGCTGTCGGGCAATCGCGGTAGCATCGATCACTGCGACCCGGTAGGCGGCGAACAGGCTGCTGAGCTGCTGTGGTTTCTGGCTGCTGTTGAGCAGGATCAGGCCGCCCGGGAGCAGACCCTCGAGCAGGTCGGCACTGACCAGACCGGGATCCAGAACCAGCAGCTGATCGGGCTGATAGACCTTGTTGCGGTTGCGCACCGGGCGGTTGCTGACCCGGGTGTAGGCGCGGACCGGAGCACCGGAACGCTCTGAAGCATAGTCGCCGAAGGTCTGGACATAACGTTCCTGCCCGGCATAGAGGGTGGCGATCAGCTTGGCGCAGGTGACTCCACCCTGCCCGCCGCGGCCATGCACGCGGATTTCGAGATCGGTGGCCGTTTCGGATACGGCCTGTTGACGGGGGATCGCGGTCCCTGTCGGCAGCCGGGGAAAAATCGGCGGGCGGGAGAGGCCCCGGGTGTTGCGGTTGACTGGCGGTTGCGGATTGGACTGGCCCATAGGTCTTCCTTTTACTGTCAGCATGGTGCAGGAGGCACGAACGGGTCATTTAACAGCAAGGGCCTTGCCAGTTTCGGGAATCTGGCCGACGATTCTGGAATGATGTTTTATTTTATCTTTTGATGGTCCTTATCTAACTGAAATTAAAACTGTTTTTTCGGATTGATAAGTTTTTTCGGAGGGACGGATTGAAGCCGGCAGAAGGGTTAAAAATGGTCATTCTGGAAACTATTGGTTCCAACCTGGCGGCTGATTTGATTTAAGCAGTTGATATCAAAAGGTTTTACATCGATGGAAACTCTAGTTGCCGCCGGTAGCAATTGTTTCCATCTGATATTTCTTCAGTTTCTTCAGCAGGGCCGTATGCGACATTCCCAGCAGCCGGGCCGCCTGGCGCTTGCTGGGTGAGCGTTGCAGGGCTTCGACAATGATCTGTCGTTCCAGTCGCTCAACCTGGCCGGCCAGGGATTC
>JAADGW010000006.1 GCA_013152145.1 Deltaproteobacteria bacterium | reverse complement strand
TATCGCCGGGGATCGGGTGCTGCCTTGAATCACGCCCCCAGATATCGGCGCACTCAACCCAACTGCGGTGAAAACGGACCGGTTTCAGCCAGGGGTGGCCCTCGGGGAGTACACCGAACTGCTCGGCAAGCTCCCGCTCAAACAGATGCAGCTGCGGACATTCAGGCGTCAATGCCGGGTAGCTGTCCCCGATGCAGGTCCGCAACAGGGCGAGCTCACCTTGCCAGTCGTGCGCCAGAACGGCAAACAGTTCGAGTCCCGCCGGGGTCGGCCGGCCGAAAAAACTGGCGATCCGGGCATTGTCGGCGATTTCCTCGAGCAGCGCTGCGCGGAATTGGGCAAATTCAAGTTGCGGCAGATTCTTGAGCGGAACAACGGCGCTGGCGAAAGCGAATAAGTCTGGAGCCATTCATGGCCGGACCTCCAGCAGGTCGGCAGCCTGTTGCAGGGCATTCTGCAGCGATGCCGGGATATAAACCCCGATCAACAGAATCAACAGCAGCAGGACCAGCGGCGAGAAGTAGAGCAAAAAGTGATCTTTAAAACCTGAATCTTTCTGTTCCGGTTCCCCCTGGGTTGCAGCCAGCACCGTCGCTCCCATGCCGATGAAAACGATGGATAAAAAGATCAGAATCAGCATCCCGAGCAGCATGTGTCCGCTGATGAAGGTTCCTCGCAGAATGGTAAATTCACTCAGGAACGGCCCGAACGGTGGCGATCCGGTGATGGCCAGGAAACCGGCCAGAAACAGGGGACCGGAAACCGGCAGCGCCTTGAGTGCCCCGCGGACCTCGGACAGGCGCTTGCTGGCAAAGGCGCGCTGAATGTTGCCGGCGGCCAGAAACAGGCCCCCTTTGGTGAGTGCATTGTTGATCAGGTGCAGCATGGCGCCGAAGGTGGCCATGCCGCCGATGCCGACACCGATCGCCAGCAGTCCCATGTGCTCGACCGATGAATAGGCCAGCATCCGTTTGATATCCTGCTGCCGGACCATAAACACCGAGGCCAGCAGCAGTGAAAGCAGCCCCATGCCGAGCAGCGCCTGGCGGGCCATGTCGCCATCCCCGGCGGCGGTCATCAATTGTACCCCGCGCAGGATGGCGAGAAAGGCGACACTGGTCAGTCCGCCGGCCAGCAGGGCGCCGACCAGTCCCGGAGCTTCGCCGTAGGCATCCGGTTTCCAGGTGTGCAGCGGAGCCAGGCCCATTTTGGTGCCGAAGCCGATCAGCAAAAAGACAAATCCGGCGTGCAGCCAGGGTTTGCTCAGGGTGGTCGCCCCGCCAAGCAGCAGGTCGAACTGCAGGCTGACCGGCGCTCCACCACCGAGGGCCGCATAGGCGACGAACAACATGCCGAGCATCGCCAGGGCAATTCCCACCGAACAGATCAGCAGGTACTTCCAGGTCGCTTCAAGCGACAGACGATTGCGGTTGTAGTAGATCAACGGGGCGCTGGAGATGGTGGTCGCTTCGACCGCCATCCACATCAGCCCCAGATGGCGGGCGACTGTGGCCAGGGTCATGGCACTCAAAAATACCAGCAGGCAGGGGACCATAACCCTGTTACCCCGGTCGCGGCGCAGATTCAGGTACGCCACGGCATAGAGGGCGCAGCTGAAAAACAGCAGGCTGGTCACAATCAGCACCAGCCGCGATAGCGCATCCAGCCCGATCCAGCGGTTGATTTCCGGAAAATATCCGCGGCAGAGCAGGATCGACAGCAGCAGGTGTACGCCGCTGCCAAAGGGGAGCAGCCAGGAGCGAACCTGATAGTTGGAAACCGGCACGCTGACGGCGGCGACAATCAGGGGAAAGATGACCAGCAGTTCAAGCATGTCTTTATTCCTTCAGAGCGGACAGACGCTGAGTGCTAAGCGAGGTGAACTCGCGGTTGATCTGGTGCATGACGATCCCCATCACGAAGACCCCGACCAGCAGGTCGAGCAGGACTCCGGCTTCAACCATCAGCGGCAGGGCCTCACTCAGCAGCACACCGATGATAAAAATCCCGTTTTCCAGCATCAGATAACCCAACACCTGGGTGATCGCTTTGCGCCGGGTGATCAGCAGGAGAAAACCGGCAAACATGGTCGCCAGCGCAGTCGGCACGAACAGCCCTTCGCGGTGTTCGTGAACCAGCGGCAGAAAATCGGCGAACAGGAAGGCCCCGGAGGTGGTCAACGCCCCGAAAATCAAGGTTGGCACAAAACCGATCAGCGGCTCCACCTCGCGCCGAATCCGCACTTCGCGGATCGCTCGCAGCAGCATCCAGGGAATAAGAACCCCTTTCAGGCAGAAGGCGCCGAGTGCCAACAGGATCGCGTGGCCTGAAAATCCGTGGATCAGCAGCGGCAGCAGCGCCAGCAGTGCTCCCTGCAGTGCGACACCCCGGATGCAGGCCCCGAGGCGAGCACTGCCGAGGGTGAAAAAATTGATCAGAATCACCGCCAGCAGCAGCGGGTTGGTCAAATGCATCATCTTCAGTCTCCAACCGTAAACAAAGAGAGAATCGTAACTATTCAGTAGCGCGGTGGATGACCTCGCGCTCCCCGCTCCAGGGGCCGCATGAACCCTTGAAGTGGGCACCCCGGGACCATCTGGCTGAAGCGGTACAGTAAATCAAGCCTTCAGGGCTCAACGCAGCACCAGCACCAGGGCAAAGATTGACAGCAGCGAGGTGCCGATCAAGACCTGCGGCACCCGCGGCAGTCGCAAGCGGGCCATGGTTGATTCGACGACTCCGATGAGGATTGCAACCCCGACCAGCCCGGCGAGGAACAGCCCGGCATCGGTCAGCCACCAGTCGGTCTGCCAGGGGAGCGCCAGCCTGACCAGCAGCGCGGCGAGAACCATCATCTTGAGTGCTGCCCCGTAGAGAATCATGCCGAGGGCCGGGCCGCTGTGATCGAGAACCATCACCTCATGAACCATGGTCAGCTCCAGGTGGGTGGTGGGATCATCGAACGGAATCCGCGAGTTTTCGACCAACAGCACCACGAACAGGCAGACCAGGATCAGGCCGAGGGACGCGCCCGCTTCGCTGTGCCAGGCGCCAAGCAGATGAGGTCCCAACAGCGAGTTGAGGGAGAGACCGTCAGACAGCCTGGCCAGCACCAGCAGGGCAAACAGGACCGTCGGTTCGGCCAGGCAGGAGAAGGTCACTTCGCGCACCGCACCCATCCCCTCGAAGCTCGAGCCGGTATCCAGCGCGGCCGAGGCGGTGAAAAAACGGGACAGCCCGAACAGGTAGACGAACAGGATCAGGTCGCCCTGAAAAGAGAGCGGTGCCGGCAGTGCGCCGAAGGGGATCAACAACGCGGCCAGCAGCGGCACCACCAACCCGACGACCGGCCCGGCCAGGAAAACCCAGGTGGTGGTACGGCTGAAGACGAAGCCTTTGCGCCACAGCCGGACCAGATCAAAGTAGGGCTGCAACAGTGGTGCGCCGACCCGGCCGCCGAACAGCGCCTTGGTTTTGCTGATGATACCTGTCAACAGCGGGGCAAAAATCAATAACAGCGCCAGATGTAGAATCAGTCCGAAAATCATGACTTGATCCCCTTTCAATACGTCAACAGAGCCAACAGGGCCAGAACCGTCAAAACAACGTAGAGCAGATAGAGGGAAATCGAGCCGTTCTGCACCCCGGCTCGAACCTGTTGAAAGAGCCCGGCCGCTCGTGTGAACAGCGGGGTCAGAAGCCGGTCAAGAACCACATCCGGGGTGTGACTGGAGAAGGTCGCCGGTTGCGGGAATATCCCTCTGAGTTTACCGCCGTGACGGTCACTCCAGAGCCCGAAACGGAACAGGCGGACCAGAGAATCGCCGAATGAGCTGGCGGTGTACTGCATGCGCGGTGCCGGGAACTGAAAGCCACAGGCCCAGGTGCCGATTTCTCGTGGTGCCTGCCGGCTGCGTTGGCGTAACCAGAGGCCGAACAGCAGCAACAGCGCGAGCAGCAACCAGCCGACCAGGCTGATCCAGCCGAGGGGGGCCAGTTCTGTGGTCGGCGCTGAAATGACCGGGTTTCCCGTCCAGTCGGCGACGGCGCCGCGCAACAGCGGCAACAGGGTGGTCGGCAGCAGGCCGATCCAGGCACACGCCACCAGTAACAGCAGCATCGGGGCGATCATCAGCCGTGGCGCTTCATGGGCATGGGCGGCTTCTTTGCTGCGTGGTTCGCCGAGGAAGGTGACGCCGAACACCTTGACAAAGCAGGCGATCGCCAGCCCCCCGATCAGGGCCAGAGCCGGGGCTGTAAATACCGCCAGGCGCAGCATTGTTGTCCCCTCTTTCAACGGCTGAAAGGCGCCGAGATAGATCAGCCACTCACTGATAAAGCCGTTAAATGGCGGTAACCCGCTGATCGCCACGGCTGCACCCAGAAACAGGACCCCGGTCCAGGGCTGAGATTTGAGCAGTCCACCGTAATGATCGATCTCCCGGCTGCCGACTGTATGAATCACCGAGCCGGCAGTTAAAAACAGCAGCGACTTGAACAGGCCGTGGTTGACGACGTGCAGCAGACAGCCGGCCAGGCCGAGCGCTACCAGCTCCGGCAGGTGATAGCTGCGGCCGAGCAGTGCCAGCCCGAG
>JAADGW010000125.1 GCA_013152145.1 Deltaproteobacteria bacterium | reverse complement strand
GGCAATACAGGTCGCATCAGCAATCAACAGCCAGAGTGCATTGGTCTTGAAGACCTTGTGCAGATTGTTGAGCCGGTTCCAGGGCTGGCGTGGAGTCTTTTCGATTTTTTTCATCTCCCCCGTTTCCGGGTTGATTGATGATGAAGGTCGTTTTGCCGTGGGAACCGTACAGGAATTCGATGGTTTGCGCGTCGCGGATACGGATAACCGTGGGATCATCGGCGCGCCCGATCTGCTGCTTATAAAAATCGATAAACTGCCGCATAAGAGCGGTATCGGATTGCTCCACCCGGGAAACCGTCTGCTGTTTGTCGATAAAGTAATCGAAAGCCTTCCGGTGGTTCAGCAGCAAGCCGGTAACACAGTAAAAGAGGATCAGTCCAGCCAGGGCCAGACCGAACCAGCGGTGCAACTTGCGGAGCAGGCAGAGGTTTGACGGTTGCATTTTTTAGCTTTCCGGCGACAGCCTGTTACGATTTTTTTATCCGGGGTTCCGATTGACAGTGACTCGGCAGGAGGGTCGATTCGGGACGAGAGCTGATAAAAAGAGGTGGCTCAAAGTACCGCAGAACTCCGGAAAATAAATCCTGATCAGGGACGTTCATATCCACCACGGAGCAACCATGGGTCATATGAACATCCCGACCGCAGCGATTTATTTCAGGATGATACCGGCATCCGCGGCGGCATCGGCAGCATGACTGACGTAAATATCCGCCACCCGGTCATTCTCTCCCAGACCGTGCAGATAGGGGGTAACCGCAATCCCTTCTTTTTCCAGCATGGATTTCCAGGAATCCTTTTCCGGACCGGCCATATCGTTGGTGGCATGATCGCCGGCGACAATCATGAATGCGCGAATAACTACTTTCTTAATTCCCTTGGCTTGCAGTTCCTCCAGCACCTGATCAAAGGAGGGATACCCTTCAACCGTACCGATGACAGTAACAACATCAGGATAGGCGAGGTTCATCTCATGCTCAAACTGCAGGTAAGAACCGCCGGAGGGGAAATAATTGTTGCCGTGTCCCATATAAACCAGAGCCGCACCTTCCTTTTTCGCCCGCTCGGCATCTTCCCGCATCGCCTTGACCGCCGTTTTGATATCCTTAGCATAGGGATGCTGAACACCGAAAGTACCCAGCATGGGACGACCGATAACCAGCTTATTGAAAGGCTTGAATTTTTTCTTGATGGTATTAATGGCGGCCAGAGCCTCAACATAGGAGGTAAGATCCAGAAATTCCTCGGCAGGCGCGATATGGGTCGGCTGCACCACCAGAGTATCGTAGCCGTCATCCTGAAAAGTGGCTATGGTCGCCAGCGGCCCCTGTACGTACAGAATTTCAGCGGGAACATTCGGGTGAGCCTTGATATAGGCCGGGTTGGCTGCCCGTTTCTGCCAGATTTTACGGATAATATTTGAGGTGAAGGCAAACCGTACCGGGGTGTTCGGATACGCCTTTTCCATCTTGGCCTTGATATTCAGCAAACCCTGCAGGGCGGGCTCCACCGTGGTGCCGAACATGGCCAGGACAATGCCGTTTTTATGCACGACCTTGTACTCCCCCGCAACCGCTGTCTGTGCGATCAACAGGCACAACAGGACCGCCGTGAAAAAAACTATTCTTAACTTCATCACCATCTCCTTCTCCCACGGTCCGGGAAAATAAAAAATCCCGGACCAATTATAATAATTGATCCGGGATTTCCCTGTGTTATCCCAGAATCTGCCATCTGTCTCTTCCTTTAGCCACAGGATAAAGACGCTCTTTTTCAGGCAGGTCTTCTGACTCTCCTTCCTCTTTCAACGGCCTTCCCACTTGAACTTACCAGCAGTGGCACACAAGGTCAAAAGAGGTTTCCTCAGCAACAGCATAAGGAACAGGATTACAGCGGCGGGCCCGTCCCGGATTCACACCGGGTTCCCTATTCATCTACTCGCGTAGAACCTGAAAATCTCGAGCAAAACGTACTACGGGTTATTTTCACTGTCAAGGGAACTTCACCGGATCTGACAGCGAACTGTCGAGAACACAAGGCGACCGATCTGTTTCCGCCGCCGATAATCACCATGACCCGAATTTTTCCGGAGTCATTACCCCTGTTTGAATGTAACTATTCAGCGGCGCGACGGCTGAACAGTTACGTTTAAATTAACAAGGCCGAAAAAAAGCCCCGCAGTTTCCCGCGGGGCTCATATCGCTAAACTGTCAAGCGATTTCAGAGCTTAACAATGTTGCTGGCCTGAGGTCCTTTTTGACCTTCAACAACATCAAAGCTGACACGCTGGCCTTCGGCCAGGGATTTGAAGCCGTCACCGCTGATTGCTGAAAAGTGCGCGAACACATCAGGACCATTGTCCTGCTCGATGAAACCAAAACCCTTGGAATCGTTAAACCACTTGACGGTACCTTCTGCCATGTTCTTTTCTCCTTGCTGAGTCCCCTGCGGGAGTTGTCGTGGTGCAGAATTGTTCTGCAATCTATTAAAAAACCGCCCAGTCCATTAGGTCTGTGCGGTTTCACTTTTGACTTGACAGCTCAAAATCTACACAAACTCACGTTTAGACAGTTAAACGCTAGCACGGACTTTTACCAAAATCAAGTTTTTATGATGAGTTTAAACGGGGTTTATCTCTTCAAGTAAAACACTATTCTATTCCTGCAATTACCAATCATATTGTGGACAGCCGGCGATGGCAGTGTGAATCCGGGGGGAAACCCTTTAGCGGAAACCGCTCCACAATGATGTTTTCTCGTTTGCCCCGGGGGACAACTTCAGTCGAAGGCCACTACAAAGCTGCCGGGAAATCCGGCGGAAGAAAAATCGCGGGCGGCCTGTTCCGCTCGCTGCAGGGAACGATAGTCACCGACCCTGACCCGGTAGACCTGCTGCCCGTTGACAGTGGCCGTCTGCACAGCAGCTTTACCATAACGGCCGCGCAGGCGGGCAACCAGACGAGCAGCATTACCGGGCACGGAAAAAGCGCCGACCTGCACCGCGAAGCTGCCGGCGTCATAACTGGTCGGCGGTCGATAACTGACCTGACCCTGATCGCTCTGCCGGTAACCGAGTGCCTGCACCAGAACCCGGGCCGTGCCGGCATCGACAATTCCCAGTTTGGTCGCCGCCGCGTAAGACAGGTCAATGATCCGGCCGGCAACAAAGGGGCCGCGATCATTGATCCTTACCAGCACCGAACGACCGTTCTGCAGATTGGTAACACGAACGAACACGCCGAGCGGCAAGGTCTTATGTGCGGCGGTCATGGCGTACATATCGTAAGTTTCACCGTTGCTGGTCTTTCGACCGTGGAACTTACGACCGTACCAGCTGGCGATGCCCCGCTGCTGAAAGCCCCGGTGATCCCGCAACGGCTGATAGCGTCGACCATCAACCTCGTAGGGTTTCTGCCAGCCCTTCAATTCGCGGGTCTCCGGCGATTCTATGACCCGCGTGGTGTGACCACCGCCGCAGCTGGTCAACAACAGAACCAACAGCAGACAGAAGCTTTGCTGCAGACGAGACAACAGCATCCGTTGCGGCTTACTTCGGCTCGTCAATCACGGACATGGCCCGGAAACGCTGATAACGCTGCTCGATCAACTCATCAGCAGACAGCGGTTCCAGTTCTGCCAGATGTTTGAGCAGATACTCTTTCAAGGTTGCGGCAGACAACTGATGATCCTGATGAGCACCGCCGAGCGGTTCCGGGATAACATCATCAATCACCGTACCGAGACTGTCGACATCCTGCGCGGTTAATTTGAGCGCCTCCGCGGCCTGCGGCCCTTTGGCCCCGTCGTTCCAGAGAATCGCGGCACAACCTTCCGGGGAGATAACCGCGTAAACCGAGTACTGCATCATCAACACCCGATTACCGACCGCGATCGCCAGAGCACCGCCCGAACCACCTTCACCGGTGACGGTGACGATAACCGGCACCTTCAGCAGCGCCATCTCCCGCAGGTTGCGGGCAATCGCCTCGGCCTGGCCGCGTTCTTCGGCACCGATGCCGGGAAAAGCACCCGGGGTATCGACAAAGGTAAAGATCGGCAAGCCGAACTGATCAGCCATCTGCATCACCCGCAACGCCTTGCGATAGCCCTCCGGGTTGGCCATGCCGAAGTTGCGATGCACCTTCTCTTTGGTGTTGCGACCTTTTTGATGGCCGATCACACAACAGGGCTTGCCATCAAGTTTGGCAAACCCACAGATCAGTGCCGGATCATCACGAAAGTTACGGTCACCGTGGACCTCGAAAAAGTCCGTGAAGACATGTTCGATGTAATCAAGAGTGTGCGGACGATTGGCGTGACGTGCCAGCTGGGTCCGCTGCCAACGGCTCAACTTGGAGTAGATCTCTTTTTTCAACTTGTCGGCTTTTTTCTCCAGCTTGACGATATCACTTGAAAAATCGACATTGTCGGTCGAATATTCACGCAGTTCGCCAATCTTGGTTTCCAGTTCAGCGATCGGCTTTTCAAAATCGAGGTATTGATTCATTACTTTCTCCCTGTTCAATCGTGGGCATTTTTCCGACTCGCCCGAACTTTATTCAAACGTCATGACGTTATAACCGAACAACTGTTCCGCGGCAACCATCGCCTCGTCAGAAGCGGCCATCTGCAACTGCTCCGGCAGACGGATAATGGTTTCACTGCGATTGGGGATGACGATATGCAGTTTAACGCGGCAATTACCGCGATAGCGTTGAATAACCCCTTTCAACTGGCGCAGCTGCATTTCATCAAGGCCCGGAGTGGTTAAGCGGATATGCACCTGTTCGGTCATGTTACCGTTGACATCCCGC
>JAADGW010000189.1 GCA_013152145.1 Deltaproteobacteria bacterium | reverse complement strand
TTTTTTAATAATCCTCAAAATAATTGTTCCTATACAGGAGGTTAGCCATGAGTGAACGGTCACGCAGACGCAGTGCCGACCCGGCAGCGGTTGAAATGTTGGATCTGGCCGACAGGGAGCAGCACGAAACCGTCTGGAGCAGATTAGAGCAGCAGCAACCCCAGTGCGGCTACGGACAACTTGGGACCTGCTGCCGGATCTGTACCATGGGGCCTTGCCGCATCGACCCTCTGGGGGAAGGACCGACCCACGGTGTCTGCGGTGCCACGGCAGATACCATCGTGGCCCGCAATCTGGCGCGGATGGCCGCCGTCGGCTCGTCGTCACACTCGGACCACGGCCGGAGCGCCGCACTGCTGCTGAAAGCGGTGGCTACCGGCCGGAACACTGCGTACCGGATCACCGATGTCGAAAAACTCCAGGCCGTCGCCACCCGTCTTGACATCGCCATCGAGGGACGCTCCTTTCCGGAAATCGCCAACGATGTGGCGGATGCGGCGATCAACTGTTTCGGTAAACAGGATGATGAACCGATCCTTTTTCTACGGAAGTACATGCCGCAGAAACGCTACGATCGACTCAAGGAACTGGAAACCAGCCTGCTGGAGACCACCGGCAAGAAAACCGGGCTGCTCCCGCGCGGCATCGACCGCGAAGCTGTGGATATTTTGCACCGCACCCACTTCGGCTGTGACGCCGATCCCCTCTCGCTGATCATGCAGTCGGTCCGCTGCTCCCTCTCCGACGGTTGGGGCGGCTCCCTGATCGCCACCGAAATGCAGGATATCCTGTTCGGGACCCCGACCATCAAGACGGTGAGGGCCAACCTCGGGGTCCTGGATGCTGAGCGGGTCAACATCATCGTTCACGGGCACGAGCCATCGCTTTCGGAAAAGGTGGTGGAACTGGCCCTTTCCGACGAGATGCAGCAGGCGGCCCGGGCGGTCGGTGCCGAAGGGGTGAATATTGCCGGGCTGTGCTGCACCGGCAATGAGCTGCTGATGCGCCAGGGGGTCGGCATCGCCGGCAATGAGCTGCATAGCGAACTGGCCATCATGACCGGGGCGGTCGAGGCAATGGTCGTTGATGTCCAGTGTATCTACCCCTCGCTCGCCGACCTTTCGAGCTGCTTCCACACCCGGTTCATCACCACCAGCGAACAGGCAACAATCCCCGGTGCACTCCATATCCAGTTCGACGATGAGCACGCCGATGAGATCGCCCGCAAGATCGTGCAGACCGCGATCGATGCCTTCCCCAAACGGGATCAGGGCAAGGTCTTCATCCCGAAACAGACCGCCACTGCCATGGTCGGCTTCAGTGTTGAGGAGATTCTCAAGGCTCTCGGCGGTTCGGTCGCCCCGCTGGTCGAGGTCATCGCCAACGGCTCCATCAAGGGGGTGGTGGGAATCGTCGGCTGCAACAACGTCAAGGTCCAGCAGGACCTTTACCACCAGGAGCTCACCAAGGCCTTGATCGAGCGTGACATCCTGGTGATCGGTACCGGCTGCTGGGCGATCGGCGCCGCCAAGGCGGGGCTGATGGATCTCAGCGCCCGGAGCCTCGCGGGAGAAGGGCTCAAGGCGGTCTGCCAAAAACTCGGTATCCCGCCGGTGCTGCACATGGGGGCCTGCGTCGACTGTTCGCGGATGCTGTTGCTGGCCGGGGCGCTGGCGGAACACCTCGGGGTGGATATCTCCGATCTGCCGCTGGTCGGTTCAGCGCCGGAATGGATGACCGAGAAGGCCGTGGCTATCGGCACCTACTTTGTCGGGTCGGGGGTAGCCACACATCTCTGGCCGGCTCCGCCGATCCTGGGAGGACCCGAGGTGACCGAAATTCTCACTGCTGGGGCCAAGGAACTGCTCGGCGGCTACTTCTTTATCGAAGAAGGGCCGGAAGCCACGGCACAACGGATGGAGAACATCATCCTGGAAAAACGCGCTGCACTCGGCATCTGAGTTGGAGGAAGCGATGAAAAAAAACCAAGGATTCAGAATCGTTGTCACCGGCAAAGGTGGGGTCGGCAAAACGACCCTGACCGCCTGCTTGGCCAGACTTCTGGCACGGGGGGAGACCAATGTTCTCGCGGTGGATGAAGATCCGCAGATGAACCTCCCCTATGCGCTCGGTCTGCCGGTATCCGAGGCCGCACAAATCATCCCGCTGAACAGGAATCTCGACTACATCGAGGAGAAAACCGGTGTGCGCCCCGGCAAAGCGTGGGGCTCCATGTTCCGTCTCAATCCGGGGGTCGAGGATGTCGTTCAGCGCTTCGGCGTCAAGGTTGACCACTATCTGAACCTGCTGGTGATGGGCACCGTGGTTCAGGCCGCTGCCGGTTGTTTGTGCGCTGAGAATGTGCTGCTCGATTCCGTCATCCGCCATCTGGCTCTGCGCGACGATGAGGCCATCCTGCTCGATACCCAGGCCGGGGTCGAGCACTTCGGCCGGGCTCTGGCCAAGGGTTTTTCCCAGTGTCTGGTGATCGCCGACGGCACCTTCAACGCCCTCTCTGTGGCCCGGCATTCGGCGGAACTGGCCCGGCAGATCGGCATTCCTCACGTACATCTGGTCATTAACCGGGTCAGAGAGGGCGAGGAGGGACAACTCTCCCGCTTCGACGCTATGACCCGGACCGATACTGCCGAGCTGTTCGACACGGTCTTTCGGCTGTCGATGGAACCACGTTTCGAGGCGCTTGAGCCGGATGTCACACGCATTCTTGACGAAAAAACGAGCAGCTATGTCCAGGGAGTGTGCAACCTGGCAGAGAGGCTGCTGGCGTTTGAGGAGCGCCGTAGGCGGGCGACGGCACAGGAGAGTCAAACATGAAGAAAATCTTTGTTGATTACAAGAAGTGCGTGGCCTGCAAGGCCTGCGAAACCGCTTGTGCGATTGAGCAACACCCTTCGCACAGTCTTTTCGGCCTGGTCGGCGATAAAAAGACGCAGGTCAACGTCCGGGTTCTGGCCGTTGAGCATGAAGCCTTTCCGGTTTCCTGTCGTCACTGCGATCCGGCCTGGTGCATGGACGCCTGCCCGTCCGGAGCCATCAGCCGCGACGACGCGACCGGAGCGGTGATCCTCAATCCGGATCGGTGCAAAGCCTGCGCCATGTGTGCCATGGTCTGTCCGTTCGATGCCATCTCTTTCAAGGCGACCCACCGGGCAAAATACGGCCGGGACGTCGCCTACAAGTGCGACCTCTGCAACGAACGGCTGAAAAGAAACGAAATCCCTGCCTGCGTGACGGCCTGCCACAGTCGAGCGTTGAGCTTCCGCGAGTATGAACCGCTGCGCAGCGAGCAGGCGGTCCGCAGCCTGAAGATCTACCTGTTGGGCGAAGAAGGTCTGCCGAAATCTTTTGAACTGTACCGCGAGCTGCGTCGCAGGGAGTTTGCCCGCCGCCGGGGAGAAATGTCGTGAAAATCGTTACCGTCGGGACCGGCATGGCAGCGGCGGAGTTCGTCGAAACTCTCCGTAAAGATGGTTTCAGGGATAAAATCGTCATGCTCGGGGAAGAGCCGTTTGCTCCCTACTCCCCCTGTGTCCTGCCGTTTTTCCTGGCCGGTGAACCGCTGGAGACCGTCTACTGGAAAGGTACCGACTTCTACCAACGCTATGGTGTCACCGCCCGCCTGGGTGAAGCGGTCATCGAGGTGGACGCTGACCGTCGACGGGTACGCACTGCCGCGGGGACGAGCGAAGATTACGACCGGCTCTTTTTCGCCACCGGAGCCAAAAGCTGGTACCCGCAACCGCAATGGCTCAAAGCCGGCGGAGTTTTCGGTTTCAAGACCCTGACCGACATGCTCGCCATTGATCGCTACATCCGTGAACAGGGGGTCCGCCGGGTGGTTGTCTTCGGTGCCGGCTTTATCGGGACCGATGCCGCCCTCGCTCTGCGACACCGTGGTCTGGAGGTCACCCTCGTTCATCGCAACACCCGGATTCTGTCGCAGATGACCGATGAAGAGGGGGGGATCTTCGCCACCCGCAGGCTGCAGGAGCTCACCGGAATCGACATCCGCCTGCAGACGACGATCAGCAACATCCGCACGGAAGGAGGTCAACTGAAAGGGGTCGAGATGAGCAACGGCGAATATCTGGATACGGCCCTGTTGATCATCGCCATCGGGGTCTCTCCCAATTCGGAACCGCTCGCCGGCAATGACCGGGGAATTACGGTCGATGAGACCCTGCGAACCGATCCGAACATCTATGTGGCTGGAGATGTTGCCGTCACCCCCCACGCCCTGACGGGTCGGCCGGGGATTTACGCGACCTATCCGAACGCCATGCTGCAGGCCCGCACCGCCGCCCGCCATCTCACCTG
>JAADGW010000093.1 GCA_013152145.1 Deltaproteobacteria bacterium | reverse complement strand
AGATCGGCATCGATCGCAAACTGCTGGCCCTTGACGGGACCGGCGACAAAAGCAAGCTCGGCGCCAACGCTCTGCTCGGAGTTTCTCTGGCTTGTGCCAAGGCGGCCGCGGAAGATGCCGGGCTGCCGTTATACCAGTATATCGGCGGCGCCAACGCCAAAGAGCTGCCACTGCCGATGATGAATATCATCAACGGCGGCGAGCATGCCGACAACAATGTCGACATCCAGGAATTCATGATTATGCCGGCCGGCGCCGACAGCTTTAAAGAAGCTTTACGAATGGGGGCTGAAATCTTTCACGCCCTGAAAAAAGTCCTGAAAGACAAAGGCTATAACACCTCGGTCGGTGATGAGGGTGGGTTCGCCCCCAACCTGAACAGCAACGAAGAGGCCCTGCAGGTTATCATGGCGGCGATCGAAGCCGCCGGTTACAAAGCTGGAGAAGATGTCCTGCTGGCGCTCGATGTGGCCGCCTCGGAGATCTATCAAGACGGTAAATACAACTTCGCCAACGAACAACAGGCCCTTAAAACCGCGGCGGAAACGGTCGAGTTCTATGCCGACCTGGTCGATCGCTATCCGATCATCTCCATCGAAGATGGTCTGGCTGAAAATGATTGGGACGGCTGGAAGCTGATGACCGAGAAACTGGGCGACAAAATCCAGATTGTCGGCGACGACCTGTACGTCACCAACACCAGAATCCTCAAAGAGGGGGAAAAAGGCATCGCCAACTCAATCCTGATCAAAGTCAACCAGATCGGGACCCTGACTGAAACCCTGGAAGCGATCGAAATGGCCAAACGGGCCGGTTACACCGCGGTGATCTCACACCGCTCAGGGGAAACGGAAGATACCACCATCGCCGACCTGGCCGTGGCCACCAACGCCGGTCAGATCAAAACCGGCTCACTCTGCCGCACCGACCGGATCTGCAAATACAACCAACTGCTGCGGATTGAAGACGAGTTGGCCGAAACCGCCATCTTCAGCGGCAAAGAGGTATTCTACAACCTGCGTTAAGGAGCGAAAGACCACACTGCAGTCCTGTTGCAGGCCGATAAAAAAAGCGCCGTTGACTGTTCAAGTCAACGGCGCTGCTTAATTCATGCACCGGAACAGCTCAGACCGGATAGAGCAGATAGCTGCTGCCCTGTTTTTCTCTTTTGAGCTGTCCGTCGTCCGCCAACTGCTTGAGCAGTTGCTGCAGCCGTTTTTTGCTGACATCGGAGAAACTGTCGTACAGTTCTGACTGTCTGATTCCGGGAAGATTACTGATGGCCTCCAGAATTTCGTCCTCCAAGGTATATGAGGCATCTGCAACCGGATCAACCGACGCGGTCAAGTTCCCGATCTCCGCCGTCACAATCTGCGGATCGGCGTCTTCTTCCGAGTTGGAAGCAACCGCAGTCGGTCCCTCCTCAGTGTTTTTCTCTGCTGCCTGCTCCGCACGGATTTCCCGCTCGATCGTCATCATTTTCTGATAAAAATAAAACCCGGCACCGGCAAGCAACAGCAGCACAATAAACCAAAGCATTTACACCTCCTGATCGGATATTTCCTCGTTATCGGCATGAAACCAGCGGTCAAACCAGGTCCGGTGGTCCTTTCCCGCCAGTATCTTCAAATCGTTCGGGCCGAGCCAGATCCCGCCACAGCTCGGACAACGATCGAGCGGTACACCACGAAAGATCATCGGCTCGATCATGTCGCCACACTTGGGACAACGCCCCAGACAGCAATCCTTCGCCAAAACTTCTGCAGCAGCACGTTTCATCTTGTCAATTATTGCCTGTTCTTGCTTGTGAAAATATTCGTTCTCCAGCGCCTTTTCTCGCTCCTCCCACGCATTTGTCATAACCGTCTCCTCTTTTACTCCCGGTTGTATTCAATTATAACCGGGACTGCCGGCCAAGCAACCGGAGATCAGCTGACGACCGACCCTTTCAAGCGATATTGACCGGCACCATAGGCCGCTCCCTTGCCGATGTTCAACCGGCTGCCGAGCTGCAATACCCAGAAGATCTCCGCTAATTGATGACCGGTCAACTGCAGAGTGCCGAGCAACCCACCGAGGTCCTGTCCCCGATCTGCCCCCGCCAAGTGACGCCAATCCTGCCACCGCAAGCAATTTTCAACAACCGCTACCTGTCCGGCCAGATCGTGCAGGTAGCGGGGATTTTTAATAACTTCAACACCGGCATGACATGCAAGCATGGCCGACACACGGCGTAAAATAAATGGAAACAGATCGCTGAAGGTTGCTTTGAACAAAGGCTTCTTCTGTTGCAGCAGCCGCAGCGGGCTGATCACCTCCAACGTCACCTGTTCTACATTCAGAGTTTGTCGTTCCAACCACCAGTGCAGGTCACTGACCGGCGGCAGAATGGGTCCTGTCCGCCCCCCGGTCCAGAGCATAGCGCGGACGCCGCTGGCATCCTCGGCTTCGAGCCCTTCAAGCACAAACCGTCCGCGGCCATGATAAAGTCCCTGCTGCCCCAACTGTTGCAACAGCGAGATAAAAAGATCGATCTGCTGCAAACCCCGACCGATAAACAACACGGGCAGAACCAGCCGCTGCTGTGCCTTGATCGGGCCGTACAGGTCGGGATCGGGAGCCATGACAAAGGCCGGGGCCGGCTGCTGTACCTGACGCCGGACCAAGGGGTCAACCGGCAACGGCGGCTGCAACAGCAACCTCAGCTGTGCCGCATCCCCCTCCCCGCCCCAGACTTCGAAAGTTCGCAGCAGCTGCCGCAATTCACGTCGCAGCTGCAGCAGGCCCAGGCGCGGCAGATCAAAACTCTCATTGATCTGCAGGTGCAGGTATAACTGTACGTATTCCACCCGTTGCAACTCGGGCGGAAGCGGGGGAAGGTAACTCATCACCGCTCCGATGACATTGCGCTGCAGTCAAGTTTCTGTTATAGGTTAGCGCCTTGGTGCCCACAGGGCATCCTAAAGCAAGCCAAAGGGGAGAACAACTGAATGTTTCAGTTCACACTGCTTAAAGAAGATCCGAACAGCCGGGCGCGGCGCGGCCGGTTGGAAACCCCGCACGGGACCATTGAAACCCCGATTTTCATGCCGGTCGGCACTCATGGTGCGCTCAAAGCGATGACCCCGGCGCAGGTCGAAGAGACGGAAGCGCAGATCATCCTTTCCAACACCTATCACCTCCATCTGAAACCGGGTGAAGGACTGGTAAAAAAAGCCGGCGGACTGCATAAATTCATGAACTGGAAGAAGCCGATCCTGACCGACAGCGGCGGTTTCCAGGTGTTCTCATTACCGAAGAAACGGATCGGTGAGGATGGTGTTCATTTTCGTCACGAGCTGACCGGCGCAGAAATTTTTCTCGGCCCGAAAGAAGCGATGCAGATCGAAAATGACCTGGGCGCCGACATCATCATGGCTTTTGACGAGTGTATCCCCTACCCCTCAAGCCACGACTATGCGGCCAGATCGATCAAAAAAACCCTGCGCTGGGCGGAAGCCTGTCTGAAACACCACAGCCGGGAAGATCAGGCCCTGTTCGGAATTGTGCAGGGGAGTATTTTCGATGACCTGCGCCGTGAATGTGCTGAGGCCATGACGGCAATGGACTTCCCCGGCTACGCCATCGGCGGAGTCAGCGTCGGCGAGGGGCTGGAGCTGCTGAAAAAAGTGGTCGACTACACCGAGCCGTTCATGCCGAAGAACAAACCGCGCTATCTGATGGGGGTCGGCCTGCCGGAAGACATCCTCGAATCGATCGAGCGCGGCATGGACATGTTCGACTGCGTCATCCCGACCCGTTACGCCCGCAGCGCCACGCTGTTCACCAAGCGCGGCAAAATCCGCCTGACCAACAAGAATTTCCGGCGCGATTTTTTCCCGGTCGATCCCTCCTGCGACTGCTACTGCTGCCGCAACTTCACCCGCGCCTACCTGCACCATCTGTACAACGCCAACGAAATCCTGTCAGCAACCCTGGCGGCGATTCATAATGTGCGGTTTTATCTCAACATGGTGGCCGGGGCGCGGGCGGCCATCGAAGCCGGGGATTATCCGACCTTCAAGAAGGAATTTCTCGAAGAGTACAATTCGGGAAACAAGTCGCAACGTAAAAAAAGCTGACGGGAAACAAAGAGGTCGGCGGGAAATCATTTCCTGCCGACCCGGTCATTTTTCTGTCGCCTTGTCGCCACAAACCTCACTTGAAAATCAATCGGCGGCGATACTCGGCTCTTCGTAACTTTCGTAATCATGCCGTCGCCAGCGGAACGGCAGGTCAACGATCTCCCCCGGAGCGGTGATACTGTACAGGGCCTTGAACGCCTCCAGGATGACCGCACGCTGCTGCCGGATATTGCCCGGTTCACCGAGCGGGTGACCGAAGGGCCACTTTACGAAGACGGTGCGCGGCGGCTGCACTTTTTCGGTGAACTCACGCACAATCGAGACCCCGATGGTGGGAATCCCGATTTTTTCGATCTCTCTCTGGATCAATCCCACGGATTGATTGCAGATCCCTCAGGCGGGCGTCAGCAGAACGACATCGACCCCGTCCTGTCGCAGCTTCTTTGCAACTTGCCTGGCCGAGGAGGCGATCAGGGTGGCGATGTGCCGGCCATCGATATGACCCATGAAGGAATAGTGGCGCTCAGCCAGTTCACCAATCACGCCCTCCTGCTGTAGTTCATGGAGACGGTCGAGCGGCAGAACGATATTGAGATCTTTTTCCGCATCGCTGTGATCGTAGTAATCGTGGGTGATCTGATAATCGTTGCCGATCGTTGCCCGCTCGATCTCTCGGAAGGTCGGGTCTCCCTCGCTGTCCTGCATATCGAACGGCGGCTGGCTACGGTGGTGAACACCGGACGTCGTAACGACGGCCAGCTTGCATTTATTCAGCGGCCTGACTACCGGTGTCCAAGGGGTGGGTTCACCGGATTCCCACGGCTCGTAGGCCATGATAAAGCGTTTGGCCAAACTCGGAAAACGGGTAATTAATCAGCTTGGCAATCAAGCGATTTTTCAAGCGTTCACTGACAAACATCATCTCTCCCTCAGGTTATTTCCAGTTTCGACTCAGTATATCTGGAATCTTTGTCGATCGGCGATTTTTGTAACTATTCAGCGGCGCGATGGATGGACTCGCACTGCCCACTCCAAGGGCCGCATGAACCCATCCATGGGGCTTGACCGTCGCCATCCGGGCGACAGACACCCTTGAAGTGGACAGCGCGAGTCCATCCTGCTGAATAGTTACAATTATTCGATTTTTTTACGGGTGCAGCTCAGCCCCGAAAAAACAACTGCCCGACCGGTTTACAGTCGGGCAGCTGTGGGCTGTCATAGCGTTGCATGCCATACCGCCGGCATCAGTTGATCATTTACGCAACAGGGCGATCTCTTCGGCCGGTGAGGTTTTCGACTCGGTCACGATCGGCAGGGCCGGATTGTTTGCCCACT
>JAADGW010000215.1 GCA_013152145.1 Deltaproteobacteria bacterium | reverse complement strand
GACTGCAATAAGTTGATTTCTGCCGGGGTTTCATAACTGGGTCCCAGCATCCAGGCCAGCACACCGGCGTGCAGGTTGATCCCTTCGGCCTGCAACTGCAGCTGCAACTGCGGGTAAAAATCATGTCGATACAAGTGGGTCAGGTCGACAAACTCCCGCTCCGGCCGACCACGGAGCGGGTTTTCGCCAGACATGTTCAGGTGATCCGTCACCAGCAGAAAATCGCCCGGCTGCATGGCAGAGTCGATACCGCCGGCGGCATTCGTCAACAAAAGCTGTTGACAACCAAGCGCAGCAGCCAGGCGGACCGGAGCCGTCACCTGCCAGGCACTGTAGCCTTCATAACAATGGTAGCGGCCCTGAAATATCAACACCGGTTGATGAAACAGGGTGCCGCAATGCAGGCAGCCGGCATGACCGGCAACGCCGGAGGGGGCCAATCCGGGCAGGTCGACATAGGGCAGGCTGATCGAATCTTCAAGCTGGTCGAGAATTGCCGCCAGGCCGGAACCGAGGACGATGGCCAGTCGCGGTTGCCGGCCGGCCAACCAGCTCCGTGCAGCGGCAACCGTTGCGGTAAGATTATCAAGGAGGGTCATTTGTCCAACAACTTATCGATTCTTCGATTCAACTCATCAGGCTTGAAAGACTTGCTGATAAAATCATCGGCACCGGCACGGATTGCCGCCAGGGCGTCATCCTCCCGGCGGTGAACACCGCTGATACAAAGGATTGACAGTCCGCTGAGGGTTGCATCCTCACGGATCTCACGGATCAGCTCGAGGCCGTTTTTGTCCGGCAGGTTGATATCAACCACCAACAGCCGCACCTTCTGTTTGTGTAATTTTTCCCAGGCAGCTGCGGCGCTGTCAGCAGTCAACAGGTTCGCCCGGCGCTCTTTTAACAGATCGACTATCAACTCACGGAAAAATCGTGCATCATCAACCAGCAGGATGGTCGGCAGATCGGTAACCTCAGCGGTCGCGGCAGCCGCTTCGCCGGCGACGAGAAACTGATGCGTGCATTTCGGGCACTTGACCGACAGCGGGGACGGTCCGTCTGGAAAAACGCGGGTTCGATACCGCGATTTACACTCCGGGCACTGAATAATCATCGATAACATCCTCGGCAAACCGGCAGGTTCGTCCCTTCAGTTTTTGTCCGCGGCCGCTTCGGGGAGGGCACGAAGGAGCGCGGCCGCTTTCAGTCCCCATTCCGAATCGGGGGCCAGCTCGACCACCTGCTTGAACTTTTCGCGGGCCGCAGTCAACTGCTTATCTTGCTGCAACATGAGTCCCAGCTGATAGATGGCCGGAATAAAGTCAGGGGCGACGGCAACCGCCCGGTTCAGTGATTGACGGGCCTTATCCTCCTGCCCCAGCGCTTGATACACTTCACTTTGTATGTAATAGGCCCGAGCGTACCTCGGGGCGATCGCAATAACGTCCTCAATCTGCCGTAACGCCGCGGGATAATCCCCTTTTTTGAAGTAAGCGTAACTCTTGCCGGTCAACGCGACATGGGAATTGAGAAACAGCAGGTTGCTGCCGGCCTTATCAAAATAACTGATCGCCTTATCCCACTGCTGCATATCCAGATAGAGGGACGCCAGATTATTCTCATAGCGCGGATCACCTTTGGAGAGTTTTATCGCCTGCAGATAATGACGCTCAGCCTGCGGATAGGCCTTTTTAAGTTGATACGCCTCCGCCAGGGCAGCGTGAATAGCGCTGTCGTTCGGCCCATTCCGCACCGCGATCAACAACTCCCGCAAGGCCCGCGTCGGGTTGTTTGATTCCAGCTGCGAGAGCCCTAATTTATAGTGCACATCGGCCTGTTGCCGTGCACTCTGCTGTTGCCGAACGGCCACCATGCATCCGGACAAACCGGCAACAAGCAGAGCGTAGACGATAAAACGTAAGCAGAACATCCGCATTCGCATTCTCCGGGGTAACAATTACATTGAAGATAGAAAGCGGCCCAGGCTTTTCAGGCTACGCTCACGATATTCATCAAGGCTGTCCCGTCGATCAGTCGGACTCTGCGGCGCCGCTGATTCAGCTTTTGCCGCAGTTGCAGAGACCTGACAGATCGGCATTGAGGACCAGAGCTTCTGCTGATCGGCCGTCGACAGCAGATGATAATCGGTCTCGTTCAACACGAAGCCCATCGACTCGGCGAAAACGAAGCCTTCGTCAAAGATCTCTTCGGCCTCCTCGACCGGAACCTCTCCGCACTTGGGAACAAAAAAAATCGACCGGCGGCTCTCCGACAGGTAAAAAGCAACCACTATCAGAACTTTATTTCCACTGGACAGAGAGATCAGATAGGACGCACACATCTGCGGTGGGTGCCCGGGGAAAGCCATCTGCACGTTGCAGCCGGAGCTGTTCAGGCGTGCGACCCTGGCTGCCGGCACGTTAAGCACTTTCAACTGTCGGTGTTGAATAAACATCGCCTGCCCTCCTCAACCACCAAGTATAGCCGGAATTATCCGATATCGGCGAAATCGGTCAGTAATTTTATCCGCTTATATCTGGATTCAATCTCTGCGTAGTCGATTTCCTTAAGCCGCTCAAGGCTGAATTTTTCGACCGTAAAGGATGCCATCACCGTGCCGAAAACGATCGCCTTGCGCAGGTTATGCTCAGTCAGATTGCGCGTCGCGGCCAGATAGCCGACAAACCCGCCGGCGAACGTGTCACCGGCACCGGTCGGGTCAAAAACCTCCTCCAGAGGATAGGCCGGCGCCGAGAAGATGGAGCCCTCGCCGAACATCAGTACCCCGTATTCGCCACGCTTGACAACCAGGGTTTTCGGACCGAAGCCGCGAATAATTTCAGCAGCTTTAATCAGGTTCGGTTCATCGGCCAGCTGCCGCACTTCAGCCTCGTTGATCACCAGGATATCAACCCGGCCAAGGGTTTTGATCAACGCCTGCTTCTTGCCGTCGATCCAGAAATTCATCGTATCGCAGGCTACCAGCCGCGGATTTTTAACCTGCTGCAAAACGTCCAGCTGCAGTTCGGGGTCGATATTGGCCAGAAACACATACTCGGCATCGCAATAGCTTTCCGGCAGTTGCGGCTGAAAGGTTTCAAAAACATTGAGGTGGGTTTCCAGGGTATGGGCTTCATTCAAATCATACTCGTAGCGCCCTTTCCAGCGGAAAGTTGCCCCCGGACTTTTCTGGAGCCCGGTCAGGTCGATATTGCGACTCTGCAGAAAATCGATATGTTCCTGAGGAAAATCGTCGCCGACAACCGCGACCAGGCTGACATCGGTGAAAAAACTGGCCGACGTGGAAAAATAGCAGCCCGAGCCGCCGAGAACCTCGTCGACTTCACCGAAGGGCGTCTGAATGGAATCGAAAGCGACACTACCAACTACCAGAATACTCATTGCAGGATCCTTTTATTCAGTCGAGATATTTACCGATGATCGGCTCAAGCGCCTGCTTAACCTCAGCAGGGATCAGACTTTTGTCTGTCATGATCGCGAATTTGAGGGCTTCGGCGCAGTCACAGTCCCGTTGCTGCCGCCGCTCGACAATCCCGGCGACAGCAGTCTTGATAATCTCCCGGGCGGTGGCAACATTCTGCTTGATGATGGCGATAACCGACTCGACCGAGACATCGTCATGCTCATCGTGCCAACAGTCATAATCGGTGGCCAGTGCCACGGTGCCGTAACAGATTTCCGCTTCCCGCGCCAGCCGGGCTTCGGGCAGGTTGGTCATGCCGATGATATCAACCCCCCAGCTGCGGAAAATATTCGATTCAGCCCGGGTTGAAAAGTTCGGCCCTTCGATACAGAGATAGGTCCCGCCCTGGTGAACCGTTGCACCGACCGCGACGGCCGACTCTGCCAGAATTTCCGCCAGAGCGCTGCAGATCGGATCGGCGAACTGAACATGCCCGGCGATGCCGTTGCCGAAAAAGGTCGCGGCCCGCTTGCCCTGGGTGCGATCAAAAAACTGGTCCGGGATGACAATGTCTCCGGGAACGATCTTTTCCTTCATGCTGCCGACGGCAGAGACGGAGATGATCTGCTCAACCGCGAGTTTTTTCATCCCGTAGATATTGGCCCGATAATTCACCTCCGACGGCAGGAGGTGATGCCCACGACCGTGCCGCGGCAGAAAAACCATCTTTGCTCCCCCCAGGGTCCCGGTTATATACGCATCCGACGGTGCGCCAAAAGGCGTTTCCAGAACCACTGACTGGACATCCGTCAGACCGTCTATCTCATAAAGACCGCTCCCACCAATCACACCCCGATAACCGGTTGACTCATTTTACTCTCCTTTGTTGTCCCGATAGTTTCAACTGTTCGTCCGGTTTATCCAGTTTTCCCTTCAACTGTCCACAGGCTGCCGAAATATCCTGCCCTTTGCTGGCCCGGCGCATGGTAATGATCTGGCGCTGCATCAGGTAGCTCTGAAAGGCCGTAATCGTCTCTTCATCCGGACATTTAAATTCAGAACTCTCATGCTCGTTAAAGGGAATCAGGTTGATTTTACAGCGCAAACCGTGCAGCAACTTGACTAACCGCCTGGCGTCGGCAAGCGAATCGTTGACATCATGAATGAGGATATATTCAAACGTAATCTTCTGCCGGGTTTTATGGGTATAGTCACGACAGGCTGCCAGCAACACCGCCAGCGGATATTTTTTGTTGATCGGCATCAAGCGATCACGCACTTCGTCAGTGCTGGCATTCAGCGAAACCGCCAACT
>JAADGW010000245.1 GCA_013152145.1 Deltaproteobacteria bacterium | reverse complement strand
GCAGCAACTTTGACAAACAGCTTTGCCGCCAATGCCGGGGGCGCTGCTGCCAGGGACACCCGGGGGTCTGGAGCGACCCGCAGCGTTTTTTCGCCATCTTTGCGGCAAGTCGAATTCCCGCAGCCGGTGAACTCTCAATCCTGCTGAACAAAAACCGGCTGGAGCTGCGCAACCTCGACGGAGTCCTGATCCCGGCACCGAAAACGACCGAACAGGGTTGCGCGGCACAACAACCGGAAGGCTGTGCCTTCCCTCCCGCCACACGCCCCTGTCAGTGCCTGGCGCTGATCCCGAATCTGGAGACCCTGCTCGATGATCAGATCCACTGTACCCTGCCCGCCGAATACGGCTCAGGTACGGCCCGCGAAAACTGGCGATCATTTCAACCGTTGCTGAAACGGCTGAAATGACCTGCTCACGAGCCGAAAGCAGGATAAAAACCGGGACCCCACACTGAGACCTGTGATTTCCCGGGTAATCAATGTGCTTTTGCCTGCCCGACAAAACATCCCACCACCTGTTTAAAACTGTAAAATTTTTCGACAAACCATATTCGGCTTTTCTATTTAATACATAAAATCAATAAGTTATCCAGCAAGGCCAAATACTTGCATCGGGACGGGAGGATATATCCGACAAGCAACGCTGACAACTCAGGTGGAGAGATATTGACATGCTGATACCGGTCATCTACCCCAACGGAAAATATGATTTAGTCAAAGATTTTTACCTGACACATCTGATCAATTCGGGAAAAATCCTGAAATTCAAACGAAGCTCCGGCTGGGTCAACATCACCACAGCAAATCTTCGCGGCGAAGACGGCAGGCATTGTTACCATGGTCCAGAGAGACGCTGGCAAGCGCTGGCCAATACCGAGGCAATCGATACGGAGCCTTCTCTTATCGAACCTTACCGGGCCGACACCCCTGACAACGACCAGCACGCCTGAACCGGCATCAACCGGAGCAACAAGGGTCTGGTAGCGCCCCGCAAGAACAGACAACGGCCGTCAACACCCCATGGATACCCGTCCTGCGCCTGCATTCTGAATGCTGCAGCAATCTGCCTCGTGGACCGACTCTGCTGGCCGTCGTAACAGGAAAAACACTTCACAGGAAGAAAAACGCAAAAACTTCTTTGCTTCTCTATCCTTACCGCTGTATATTAAGGCGTTCCAAGGCTCTGGCCTGTAACGATTCTGGGACAATCCTGATGCGAAAGGCCCTCGACAGGGATGCAGCGTATCTATCTCAAAGACAGAAGTTTCTCAACGGAGTCACTGCCTTCGGAAGTCGGCCTGCTGGTCGAACTGCTGACGTTGTGCAACGACAATGAAGCGACCTTTGAGGTGTTTTCCTCGGCCATCAAAAGAGATTCGGGACTGACGGCCAAGTTCCTCCAGATGGCGAACTCTCCCCTCTATCGACAATGGAAGGAAACCACCGAGCTGAAACGCATGTTGATTGTCCTGGGGCTGAAAAATGTTAAAAAGATCATCATCACCAGTGCAGTACAGCAGTTTTTCAGCAAGTTGGCTCAAAAAACCGACAAGAATGTTCACCAACTCTGGCTTCGTTCCCTGGTCTGCGCTCATCTGGCAGAAAATCTGGCGAAACAACTCAACTATCAAAAAACTGAAGAGGCTTACCTTGCGGGTCTGCTGCACCAGATCGGTATCCTCCTGCTGCTGGTCAACGACGAAGAAAACTACCGGATAATTCTGCAGCAGTATGACACAACAGACGATTTCAGCGCGCTGGAAAGAATGGACTATGGGATCGACCACTGCGAGGTGGGCGCGGCACTGATTGAAAGCTGGCAGCTCGACTCCCTACTGTCGGATGCGGTCCTTTTTCAATATGCTGACACAGATGAGCTGACCAGCGCACCGCTCCTGCTGCGGATTATTGCCGTAGCCCGCGCGGTCTCCTCCCGGCTCGACAGCGAAGCTCACGAGCAGGACATTGAGCGCGCCACGGCCCTGTTACGGCTTCCGCAGGACAGTACCCTTGAGTGCTTTGCGATCGCCCTGGATGACAGCAGGAAGGTTCTTTCCGAGCTTGGCTTTGCGGGCAACGTCAGCTTCGCAGAAGCAAAAGAAGGAGCGGATAACGAGGAAAATCGAGAACGGAAAAACACGGTATTTTCAGAACAGATCAAAAATATCACCCTGGCATACTGTTTCGTGAACGGGGAAACTGAGAACTCAGAGAGCTTCATCAAAGAACTGCGGATTAATTTTACATTACTTTTCAACCTGAAACAGCTGATTTTTCTGCGCTACGAGGCAGCTTCGGGAAAACTGATCCCGGTCAACGACCTGCAACTCAGCAGGCTCGACGAAATCGTGTTTACCGAGACAGATCAGAACAGTACGGTCGTCAATTCCTTTCTCAAAAGAAAAAGCTTTGATTCGTTGCACCACCGCTGTTCCATCACCGACAACCAGATTATCAGGATGATGGGAGCTGAGTGTGCCTACTTTCTGCCGGTCTTCCACGAGAAAAAAAATCTCGGGGTTCTTGCAATCGGTGTGGCGCGAAAAGAGCTGGCAACATTTAACGACCAGCGACCGCTTATTGAACTGCTCATCACCGAAATCGGCAAAAAGTACTTTGCCGTCAGCCTGGCGGAAGAGCCCGAAGACAGCATCAGCCTGACAGATTTCAATAAAATCGTTCACGAAGTCAAAAACCCGTTAACGATCATCAACAACTACCTCTACATCCTCGGCAAAAAATTGGATACTGACCATTCCGCCAGGGAGGAGATCCGTTTCATCAAAGAGGAGATCGAGCGGGTTACGGTGATCCTGGCCAAGGCCCGGAGTCGGGATAAGGCGATCGATGGCACGCTGCAGGCCGATGTCAATAAACTGCTCGAGGAGCTGAATAATTTTTTCAGCAGCTCTCTTTTCGATGAGAAAGATATCCGTTGCAAACTGCTGCCGGATGCCGGCATTCCACCCCTGTGCTATCCTGAAAACAAGCTTAAACAGGTCTTCATCAACATTATCAAAAACGCTGTGGAGGCCTTACCGCAATCCGGTTCCATTGAGATTTCGACGCGAGACAACTGTTTTCAAAATGGGAACCGGTTTATTGAGATTTCGATTAAAGATAACGGCCCCGGAATCGCAAATGAGGTTCTGAAAAATCTTTTCAGGCCGGTCGAGAGCACCAAAAAAGGACACTCCGGCCTGGGGCTGTCGATTGTGAGCGACTTGATCAGCGAACTCTCCGGCACAATTTCCTGTTATTCAAGCCAGGGGGTCGGCACAGAATTCAAGATCCTGCTGCCGCGCCTTACAATTGAACAACAAACCGAGTAGACGATGGGTATATTTGACATAAAACACAGCTGTGGCGGCACGAATGACGAACCGATCGAGGTGCTGATCGTCGATGATGACCCGCGCGTCTGCAAAAGCCTGCAGATAATCCTCTCCGCTGCCGGTCTGCATTCCTCGTTTGCCGTCGGCGGCTTTGCCGCAATACGAGCCTTGGAACGACAGAATTATGATCTGCTGCTGCTCGATCTGAACATGCCGAACGTCGATGGGCTGGATGTTGTCAACCACATCAACAGTAACAATATCGAAACGAATATCATTATTGTCAGCGGCGAACTGGAACTTAATAAGGCGATCCAGGTCCTGACCAACGGGGCGAAAGCGTTCATCAGAAAGCCCTACACCCCCGATGAGTTACTGTTTTCCATCAAAAATGTCCTCGAAAAACGGGCTCTTGAGCGGGAAAACCGGATGATGGTGGAGAAGCTCAAGGAGTCAGAGGCGTTACATAAGTTCATCGTCCATAATTCCCCGGACCTGCTTTACATGCTCGACAAGAATGGCGTTTTTACCTTCGTCAACCGAAATTTAGTGAGAACCCTCGGTTACACGCAGAAAGAACTGCTCGGCAAGCACTACGCTGACATTGTCTTCCCCAAGGATCTGAACCGGGCAAACTACTTCTTCACCACGCGTAAACTGCCGAAGGGAACAAAAAAAGTCGAGCTCAGACTGCAGTGCAAGAACAAACGCTCGACTTTACATGTAGAAGTCAGGTCGATGCGGGTTGAGAGAGACTTCGCCGGAGGCTATAAGCTCAGCAGCAATGCCGGCAGCGGGAAGGGAAAGAATTTTCTCGGCACCTATGGCGTCGCGCGGGATATTTCAGAGAAAAAACGTTCGGAACAAATTATCCGCTTCCAGCACAACCATGATCTGCTGACCGGCTTACCGAACCGGAACCTGCTGAACGATCGCATCACAATCTTGATCAGTCACGCCAAACGGAACAACGAAAAGCTGGCCGTCATGTATATTGATATGCTTCAAGCGGATCAACGACAGTTATGGCCAGCGGATCGGAGACGAGGTTCTTCAGTCGGTAGCTTCAATTCTGGAAAGAAGTTCCCGGGAAGGAGACACCATCGCCCGCATCGGTGGTGATGAGTTCATCCTGCTGCTGCCGGCCATCAGCTCCGCAGAAGAAGCCGTCGATATCGCCGACAGGATCATTCAGGAAACCGCCTTTCCGCTTCATCATAACGGCAATGATATCCATATCACTCTCAGCATCGGCCTGGCAATTTTCCCGGACAACGGTGAAAGCAAGGAACAGCTGATCAGAAATGCGGACATTGCCGTCTGTAACTCAAAATCAACCTCCCGCAACAACATCTGCCTGTACGACAGCAGCCTGCAGAATAACAACAGCAACAAGATTTTTACCGAAAACCTGATCAGAAACGCGATCAATAACGAGCAGATCGAGATCAACTATCAACCGCAGATCAATCTGGACTCCGGTAAGCTTCACGCGGTCGAAGCCCTGGTGCGAATCAAGTCAGCTGACCGAGGTCTGATCCTGCCCGGCGAATTTATTGAAACAGCCGAAGAATCCAACCTGATCAATGAATTGGGCGACTGTATTCTGGAAAATATTTTACAGGATGCCAAAAACTGGCACGCTCAGGGGGTCAATGTCCAGATCGGCATCAACATTTCGGCGGTGCAACTGGCCATGGACGGATTTGCCGACTACCTTATCAGCAAAATAAGAGACCACAACCTGCGATTAAATATCTTTGAAATTGAAATTACCGAAAATGTCCTGATTCAGAATATGGAAATGACGCTGGCCAATATCATCAAGTTAACCAACCACGGCATCAAAATTGCCATTGATGATTTCGGAACCGGCTACTCGTCGCTGAGTTATCTCGACCAGTTGCCGTTAAATACGTTGAAGCTGGACAAATCCTTTATCAAAAAAATCCGCGGAGCCGGTGATGACAATACGATTATTCCGGCGGTGAGGAACGTTTCCAGTGGTCTCAGGCTCAACTTTATTGCCGAGGGGGTTGAACGCAAAACACAACACGATTACCTGAAATCACTCGGGCCCTGTATTATTGCACAAGGATTTTATTACGGTCGGCCAATCAACAGTCAGACGATGTTGGTATTTATCAAAAACTACGATTCCCGAAAATTCAACTGAGATCGCAAAAAGGCCCGGCAAAATGCCGGGCCTTTTTGCGATCGGTCAATCCTTCAGCAGCACGGCATGCGCTGCGGCCAGCCGCGCAATCGGTACCCGGTAGGGTGAGCAGGACACATAATCGAGCCCGAGTCGGTCGCAGAAAATAACGCTGGTCGGCTCGCCGCCGTGCTCGCCGCAAATTCCGACTTTCAGGTTCGGCCTGGTTTGACGGCCTTTTTCAGTCCCCATTCGAACCAGTTGGCCAACCCCGGCCTGATCGAGATAGACAAACGGATCACGGACAAAAACGCCACGTTCGATATAGTCCGGCAAAAAATGTCCCGCGTCGTCGCGTGACAGACCGTAGGTGGTCTGGGTCAGATCATTGGTTCCAAAAGAGAAAAAGTCAGCCTGCTGAGCAACCTTGTCCGCCATCAGGGCAGCACGCGGCAGCTCGATCATGGTCCCGATCAGATAATCAACCTTGACCGCATAGCGTTGACAGACCTCTTCAGCAACCTTGACCGCGTTTGCCCGAAGAATTTTCAATTCGTTGACATGGCTGACCAGGGGAATCATGATTTCCGGGACAATTTCAAACCCTTCGTTCTTAACCAGTTCACAGGCTGCTTCCATGATCGCCCGCACCTGCATGTCGTAAACTTCCGGATAGGTAATCCCCAACCGGCAACCCCGGTGACCGAGCATCGGGTTAAATTCATGCAGCGCCTCGACGTGCTCCTTGACCTCGGAGAAACGGATTCCGGCAACGGCGGCCAGCGCAGACACATCATCGTCATTCTGCGGCAAAAATTCGTGCAGCGGCGGATCAAGCAGGCGGATAGTGACCGGGAGCCCTCTCATTTCGCGGAAAATCCCGATAAAATCGCTCTTTTGCATCGGCATGATTTTATCTAAAGCTTTTATCCTGCCCTGCAGATCATCCGCGAGAATCATCTCACGCACCGCCTGAATGCGATTCCCTTCGAAAAACATATGCTCGGTCCGACAAAGTCCGATCCCTTCGGCACCGAAACCACGGGCCACTTTCGAATCGTACGGCGTATCGGCATTAGTCCGCACCCGAAGGCGTCGAATCTTGTCGACCCAACCCATCAACTCGGCAAAATCACCGCAGACCTCCGGCTGCACTTTCGGCACGTCACCAAGAATGACCTGCCCCGCCGAGCCGTCAAGCGTGATCAGATCGCCACGCTTGACCACCACTCCCGACTTGGTGGTCATCTGCTGTTTTTCGTAATCTATTTTCAATTCGCCGCAACCGGCCACGCAACATTTGCCCATCCCCCGGGCCACCACGGCCGCATGCGAGGTCATCCCGCCACGGGCGGTAAGAATCCCCTGGGCGGCATTCATGCCGTGAATATCTTCGGGACTGGTTTCGACCCGCACCAGAATCACCTTCTGCTTGAGCCGGTTCGCCTCCTCAGCCTCGTCGGCACAGAAAACCACCTTACCGCTGGCCGCCCCCGGAGAAGCGGGCAAACCCTTGGCGATGACTTCTTTTGCCGCTTTCGGATCGAGAGACGGGTGCAACAGTTGTTCAAGCTGATCGGGAGCTACGCGCAAAATAGCTTCTTTGTCGCTGATCAATCCTTCTTTGACCATCTCGACGGCAATCCGGATTGCCGAATGGGCGGTCCGCTTACCGGTCCGCGTCTGCAACATGTAAAGCTTCCCTTTTTCGATCGTAAACTCAATGTCCTGCATGTCACGGTAATGCTGCTCAAGGGTTTCACGGATTTTCACCAGCTGAGCATAACACTCCGGCATCACCTCTTCCAGCGACGGCAGGGTCTGGTCTTCCTGGCTGATCTTATTGATCGGCTGGGGAGTCCGGATACCGGCGACCACATCCTCACCCTGGGCATTCACCAGGTACTCGCCGTAAAAGTAGTTTTCACCGGTCGACGGATCACGGGTAAATGCAACACCGGTGGCACCACAATCGTCACCCATATTACCAAAAACCATCGTCTGGACACTGACTGCGGTTCCCCATTCGGCAGGGATATGATTCAGCTTCCGATAGGTAATGGCCCGTGGGTTCATCCAGGAACCGAAGACCGCACCGATCGCCCCCCAAAGCTGTTCTTCCGGGTCCTCGGGAAACGTCTGGCCGAGCTCCTCCTGAACCTTCACTTTGAACAGGGTGACCAGTTCCTTAAGGTCAGCGGCGTTCAGCTCGGTATCGAGCGCAACCCCCCGCTGCTGTTTCATATTTTCCAGAATATTTTCCAGGATGTCACCATTCATATCGAGGACCACGTTGGCATACATCTGGATAAAACGACGATAGGAATCGTAGGCAAAGCGGGGGTCACCGCTCTGTGCGATAATGCCCTGCACGGTCTGATCGTTGAGACCGAGGTTGAGAACCTCCATCATACCCGGCATCGAAGCCCGGGCACCGGAACGTACGGAAACCAGTAACGGCTGCTCCGGGTCGCCGAATTTTTTCCCCATCAATTTCTCAACGCCGGCCAAGGCAGCCTCGACCTGAGCAACCAACCCCTCCGGATAACGACGGTCATTCGCGTAAAATTCATTACAGACTTCGGTCGTCAGGGTAAATCCCGCGGGGACCGGCAGACCGATGGACAACATCTCGGCCAGATTTGCCCCTTTACCACCGAGCAGGTTGCGCATTTCTCCGGAACCCTCGACTTGCCCTTCGCCAAAAAAATAGACATACTTCTTCATTGACATGCTCCTCTTCTCTGTCTCATCCATACGGTCAACAATAAAAAAGGTCGGAAAGTCAGCCAGTTCCGGGAAATACCCCGGAGTGCGAAAAGCAGGAAGGTCCGTCGCATAACGGATAACAAACCTTCATACTCAGCAGCACTGTGCGCTGATTAATTTTTTACACGCAAGAACTCCCCAAAAAACTCCCGAGGCCTCCCCCGACCAGAAAAAATAGTGCCTGACGACAGCGGTTGCAGGCGGTCAATCCGTTTGCCGATCAAGAAATGCGGCTGAAATCAGCGACACCTTTGAACAGACCGGCGATACAAGTCAACAGAGCCAGCCGGTTATTCTTGACCGCCGGATCCTCGGCCATCACCATAACACCGTCAAAAAAGCTATCGACCGGACCACGCAGACCGGCAATCGCTTCGAGAGCGGCAGGATAATTACGCTCAGCCACCAGTTCAGCCACCCGGGCCTGAACCTGCTGCAGACGTTCAAACAGCTCTCGTTCGCAATCAGCTTCAAACAGAGCG
>JAADGW010000065.1 GCA_013152145.1 Deltaproteobacteria bacterium | reverse complement strand
CGGCATCAGTTATTGTCTGTTGCCCGTACTTTTCTCGATCTGACCGATCGCCGGCTGGATCGTATCGCGACGCAACTGCCGGTTGAATTTGGTTCGGATGGCAAGGAGTTTAAACGAGATTACTCGGTCAATTTGAGTCCCGGCGGGGTTTTTGTGGCAACTCAGGCGGTTATGCCGGTCGATACGACCCTTTCCTTACGTTTTCAGTTTCCCGACAATGGCCGCCGTCTGGCCTGTCGGGGGCGGGTTGCCTGGCTGAACCATGCCGCCGCAGACAAGAAGCCGCATCTGCCGACCGGCATGGGGATTCAGTTTGCGTCGCTTGCCGAAGAACAGCTCAACATTGTCAGGGGATATCTTGCCGGCAGCATGACCTGAGTTGTTTTATTCTCCCCATTTCTTTGCTTCGTTCCTTCCTGGCCTCCCCTCCATTTTGCATAAATCCCTGCCATCAAACTTGCAAAGACCAGATTTCCTACTACTGTTAGAGTATTCTGTCGCCGGCCGGGAAGGGAGGTATGTATGGGATTATTCGACAAAGTCTTTGCATCCGGTAAAGGCTATCCTGAACTCGACGAAACCAGTTCGGCAGCTGGACGGATCGCCAAGATCCGTGATCAGCTTGAGTCTCTCACCAAGCAGATTCACAAACCGCTGGAGGTAATCCCCGGAGAAGAGGGGAGTTACGTCTTCATCGGCAAACCGCCGAAGGACTTTGGTATTGCCTGGATTGAGGGGGACAAGTTGCATAACTTGAAAACCCTGGCCGAAGAACGGGGTGTCAAACCGGAAGAGTTGAAGCGTCTGTCCGACAAGTTGCGGAAAATCTACGAAGCCAATCAGGACGATGCGCGTTTTACAACAAAGATCGGGCGGAAAAATATTCTGGTGACCCCTTCGGAGGAATTCAGCAAACAGGTCCGTGAAGTAATTCGACAGGTTGATCGTTAGGTTGTCAATAAAATTTAGAGCGCTCTGCCCCAGATCCGCAATTGCGGGACCTCAGGTGCCACATGTTGCTTGTTGGCCGGTGACGATCAACCGGGCACGCTTGGCAGGGCAGGCGCTCAAACTTTCCTTTCCCGAATCTTCCGTTGCGACTGATCCCGTTTCGAATATCGTGTGGACTGTACACAATGTCTGTGGATAGCTCTGTGAAAAACTGTCGGCGTTCATCCCCGGCCTCCCGGCATGTCTTGCCCCGCTCCTCTTTGCATAAAAAACAGGCAGTAAGGCGGCGGCTTTTTTTGCGGAAAAAGGCAATCAAAAAATGCAGAATTCAGATAAAAAAACGACACACTTCAGTTTGACCTCCGGCAACGACTATGGTATCTGAAGCCACGCCGTTTGGTTGCCTTACCTGCTGAAAAGGACTGGAAACATGCGCATAACGCCGACAACGGAACTGAACAATCGTTATCGTGCATTGCAGGGTTACTTGCAACAGCAGGGACTGGATGCGGCTATCCTGGTGCAGAACAGCGACCTGTTTTATTTTACCGGATCGATTCAGCAAGGGGTCTATTACCTGCCGGTGACGGGGGAGCCGGTTTATCTGGTGCGCAAAGATTTCGGTCGCGCGCGGATGGAGTCCGGGTTGAAAAATGTGTTGCCGCTGGAGGGGCTGCGTACTCTTACTGACCAACTGCGGGAATTGAAGCAGCCGCTGCCGGAAAAATTGGGGCTGGAACTGGATGTTTTGCCGGTGTTGCAGTATCAACAGTTTAAAAAAATATTTTCACCCGCAGACGTTACTGACGTATCGCCGCTGATCAGACAGGTCCGAGCGATTAAAAGTGAGTACGAAATCGGCATCATGAAAGATTGTGCGCTGATTATGGATAGGGTTTTTCAGCACGCAAAAACAGTGATTGCTGCGGGTAAGACCGATCTTGAGGTTGCCGCGGAGCTGGAGTGCTTTGCACGCAAAGAGGGGCACCAGGGGGTCATCCGGTTTCGCGGTTTTAATTCCGAGCTTTCTTTCGGCCATGTCTTCTCCGGACCTGACAGCGCGGTTCCCGCTTTTCTGGATGCCCCTCTGGGGGGATTGGGGCCGAACCCTGCGGTCGGTCAAGGGGCCAGCCGTAAAAAAATCTGTCGGGAAGAACCGATTATTATTGATCTGATCATTGCTTTTGACGGTTATCTGGTGGATCAGGCCCGGACCATGTCGATCGGCAGATTGCCGGATCCGTTGCGCCGGGCCTATTTTGCCATGTTGAAGATTCAGGAGAAGCTCTTTGCGGTTGCCAAACCCGGAATTTCGTGGGAGCAGCTTTATCAGGACTGTTATCAACTGGCGGTTGAGCTGGGTTATCGGGATCATTTTATGGGGGCTGTCGGAGCCCAAGTCAATTTTATCGGCCATGGCATCGGTATTGAGGTGGATGAATATCCATTTATCGCGCGCGGCTTCAGTGAACAGACGCTGGCAGAAAATATGACCTTTGCTTTTGAGCCCAAGGCTGTTTTCCCCGGTCTTGGGGCCGTGGGGGTGGAGAACAGTTGGCGGGTTTCTGAAGACGGGATTAAGCGCCTGACCTATACTGACGAGAGTTTGCTGGAATTATAACCGGCGACCGATTTGACTCTCCAGAAACAAGCATCTATGGCGGCCAGTGTTTGCCCCGTTCACTTTGCGTGGGAGCCTTGTGTCTGACGCATGGCGCGCCGGACTCGGGCGGCCAGCCGGATCGGGTTGATCGGTTTGGGGACAAAATCATAAAATCCCATTTCGAGTAGCCGATATTCTTCTTCAGCGGAAGCCTTGGCCGAGAGCGCAATGACCGGGATTTCGGCAACGCCGCGATTGGCTTGCAGGGCGCGAAACATTTCCAGACCGTCCATACGCGGCATTAAGACATCGGTGATGATCAGGTGGGGCTTGATCTGCATCGCCTTTTTTAAGCCTTCAGCCCCATTTTCCGCCTTATAAACCGTATAGCCTTCTTTTTTTAATGCCGCTTCGGCAGCCGCAAGGACAATCTCCTGATCATCGACGATCAGGATAGTCCAGCTTCGGTCATTCTCTTCCGTCTCGACCTCAACCAGATAATGCTTCCGGATTGCGGCTTTAATCTCTTCCGGTGACGTGACACAGGGGGAGATATTCAGCCCGATTTTGAAGGAGAGGTCATTCTGCAGTTCGATATCGAGTGGATTACTCATCGCCAGATGGAGGGTTTTACCTTCAATCTTAAGCGGAAATATTGATTTGCTGATGGCGGTTTCAGCGTCGCAAAGGGCGAGAACTTCAGGAGGGAAGCGGAACCTGGAAAGCCCCTTGATGTAGCGGAACCCGAACTGTTTGGCCAGTGCTCTGGCCAGATCCTCTTCGAGCAGCACATCCATTTCTTCAAGAACCTGACCCAGGCGTTTGCCTGAGTTCTTCTGCAGACTGAGTGCTTTTTCCAGGGTTTCGAGATTGATAACTCCCATCTCAACGAGGGTTTCTCCCAGTTTTTTTCTGGCCATGCTTCTGTCCCGAATAGAGGTAGGTTATGGTTTTCAGCGCCCGAGATGATAATGACTATTATTATGTGCAGATTTTAATAAAAAAGCAATATTTTTTGTGCGATTTGTGATCAGTTAATTTTTGCGGCCGCAAAAATTTCATCAAGACTTTCAAGACTGTTCGCATGATTTTTTATATGGACTTCAATAGCTCGTAAACGTTGTCGGATCTGCTCCTCGGTATTGTGGCGCAACGTCGCTGCAAGCTTGGCGTTGTCCTTTTTTTCTTTCGCTGACAACTCCGCCGAAGCGGGGGCCAGGGCGATTGTCAGTCGTTGTTTGAGGTAGGCCTGCAGTTGTTGCTGGTGAGTTTCGTTGAGATAGAGAACCTCCGGGACCAGTGACGAAAAGCTGGAAACGGCGACCACGTCTTTACCGATCGTCCGGTAGGCTTCCAGAACTTCCGGCTCCATATCCAGATAGTTTTGTACCGGCATGTACATCCGCTGCAGGTATTGCAGGACCTTTTCGGTTTTCTTGTGGTGGCCGCCGATGATCACCGAGGCTCCTATTTCCCCCTTACGCGAGCCCTTGATCCAGGGGGCTCCGGTGATGCCGAAGTCATTTTGCACCGGCAGGTTGAGCAGGATCGACAGGGTGTTGATCGCCAGGGCAAAGCCGGCTGACGGGCCGCCGACATTGTATGAGGCTGAGAGCAACTGGTGGTGCAGTGAGTAGCCATCGAGAAATTCACCCAGTAAGCGCGAAATGTTGACCTCCGGCAGGAGGGATTGCAGGTAGGATTCGACCAGCGTCAGAGCCTCACGGGCACTTTGATGGGTCATCTGCACCGCCAGGTCGAGCTCGGCACCGGCGGCTGAGTTGGTCGACACCGCACCGGTGACGACGATTTTTTCCGGGAACATGCGATAGACCAGTGCTGAGGCGATCGGCAGGATGATGCCACTGACATCGTTGGCGCCGACACCGACAACAAAACCGATTTGAGGTTCCTCGGAAAGCTCGGTTTCCAGAAAATCGTCGAGTTGCTGC
>JAADGW010000100.1 GCA_013152145.1 Deltaproteobacteria bacterium | reverse complement strand
ACTTCCGTTCCTTCGGGGAATTGTCTGAGGAGGAGTTCAAAAGTCGCTTTCTCGAGACCATCATCGACCGGCAGAAACTCTACGATGCCTACCTGCATGAAATCTATTACCTCGGGACACACCGTCTGACCCGTAAATACGGCCTGATCCGTAATGGTCTCTGGTCGCTGTTGGGCGGCCTGTTGGGTGCCACGATCTCGGCGGTCACGTATCGCTTGCCGTTCTGAGATTCAACCTTCTCCCCGACAGGACTTTCTGCTGCCGGCGGGCGTTTCCCGTCGCTTGACAAGTGGGGCGCGGCAAAGCAGGATAAGTGTTGACTCGTCAATCATGGCCGTCAGCAGAATTTCTGGATAATTCATTATGCGTCTGACCCTGAAAATCACCTTGGCCGTGCTGCTCGGGATTGCTTTAATTTTCTCGATTTACAGCTATCTGTCGATTCAGCGTGAACGTGAGCAACTGAAGAAAAACCTCAGCCGCGAAGCCCGCCAACTGGGCGAAAGTCTGCGGGTCATGGTGACCGAAATCTGGCAGCAGCGTGGTGAAAAAGAGGCGATCGGCTTTCTGTCCCGGGCCAACAAGATCCACAGCAAGATAATGGTCCGTTGGGTCTGGATTGAAAAAGATGCCCCGGAGAAATACAAACCGCGGGTCCCGCTCGATCAGCTGGACGATCTGCTTAATGAGGAAACGGTCGCCCTGCTGGCCGGCTCAAAACAAGGCCATGATTTTCTGCTGACCTACCTGCCGTTGTTGATCGATGGTAATCGCATCGGCGCTATCGAGCTGACCGAGTCGATGGATGAAATGCACGACTATGTCAAAGAGAGCCTGCGTCGTTCGGCCATTGTGGTCGGCACTATGGTTGTCTCCAGCCTTCTGTTTGTCGGTGTCCTCGGCAGTTTCTGGATCAACCGGCCGATGCGCCGCCTGCGCGATCAGGCCGAACGGATCGGGACCGGTGATTTCAGTGCCGGCCTCAACCTGTCCGGCAGCGATGAGCTGGCTGACCTGGCCAATACCATTGATCGGATGCGCAGCCAACTGGCCGAGGCCCGTAAAGCGGAGCAGGCCGCCAACCTGGAGAAATTCGAGGCGCTCGAAGAGTTACGCCATACTGAGCGGCTGGCCACGCTGGGGAAGCTGTCCGCTGGTATGGCGCACGAACTGGGAACACCGCTCAATGTCATCTCCGGACGGGCCAAACTGATTGGCAGCGCCCGGCTTTCGGCGGCAGATGTCTGCCGTTCGGCAAAGATTATCGGTGAACAGGTCGACCGGATGACGGCCATCATGCGCCAGTTGCTCAGCTTTGCCCGTCGTGGTGAGGCGCGTAAACAGCGGGTTGAACTGAATGCTCTTCTGCAAGGCGTTTTGCCGTTGCTGGAGCCGAGTGCCCGCGAACAACAGGTTGAGCTGCTGCAGGGCGAAGTGGGGCCGCCACTGCCGGTTAACGCTGATCCCGGACAGCTGCAACAGGTGTTGCTCAACCTGGCCCTCAACGGCATTCAGGCGATGCCGGATGGCGGTCGTATCGAGCTGTGCTGTGCAGCGGTCGCCGACGTCAAGCCGCCGGAGACCGTTTCCCTCAACCCTGCCGGTTGGTGCTGCCTGCAGGTTCGCGATCAGGGGAACGGTATTGTTGCGGAACATCTGAAACATATTTTCGATCCCTTCTTTACCACCAAAGATGTCGGTCAAGGGACCGGGCTCGGGTTGTCGATCGCCTACGGTATCATCGAGGAGCACGGTGGCTGGATCGATGTGGACAGCACACCCGGTCAGGGGAGCTGTTTTACCGTTTACCTGCCGCTGGCGGATAGTGGAGAAATAACATGAGCGAAAACAGGTTGCCGGGCCGTATCCTGCTTATCGATGACGATCGTGCCCTCTGCGAATTGCTGGAGGAGGATTTTTCCCATCGCGGCCACAGTTGCTGGAGCGTGCTGCGGGTTGACGAGGCGCGTGAACTGTTGCATCGCGAAGAGGTTGATGTGGTGCTGACCGATCTCAACATGCCCGGTACCAGCGGCATTGATTTCTGTGCGGAACTGCACGACAACCGTCCCGATCTGCCGGTGGTTATCATGACCGCCTTCGGCAGTCTGGAGACCGCAATCGCCGCCCTGCGGGCCGGAGCCTACGATTTTGTGACCAAACCGGTCGATCTCGACCTGCTCAACATCACCCTGAATCGGGCCTTGCAACACCGCCACCTGCAGGAAAAAGTCCGGTTGCTCAAGGATCAGGTGCGTCGTCAGCAACCGGACGATGAACTGCTCGGTGAAAGCCGTGGTTTGCAGCAGGTCAAACAGCAGATTGTCCGCATTGCCGACCTGGACACCTCGGTGTTGATCAGCGGCGAAAGCGGCACCGGCAAAGAACTGGTCGCTCGGGCACTGCATCGCCAGAGTAAACGGCACGAGGCTCCTTTTGTCGCGATCAACTGTGCAGCGTTGCCGGAGGCCTTGCTTGAGAGTGAGCTGTTCGGTCATGTCCGTGGTGCGTTTACCGACGCGCGGGAAAATCGTAAAGGACTATTCCTTGAGGCCAGCGGCGGCACCCTGTTGCTCGATGAGATTGCCGACCTGCCTCTTACCCTGCAACCGAAGTTGTTGCGGGTTCTGGAGGAACGTAAGGTTCGTCCGCTGGGTGACAGCCGGGAGGTCGACTGCGATGTGCGGGTGATTGCAGCCAGTCATCGTGACCTGGTGGAAGAGGTCAGCGGTCGGCGTTTCCGCAGTGACCTTTTTTACCGTCTCAACGTGATCAATCTGCATCTGCCGCCATTGCGCGACCGGGGTAACGATATCCTGCTGCTGGCACTTGAATTTATCCGCCAGCTGAGTCAGCGGTTAGGTAAATCGGTCAGTGGACTGGCCAAACCGGCGGCCGCCTGCTTGCTCGCCTACCACTGGCCGGGGAATGTTCGCGAACTGCACAACGTCATTGAGCGGGCGCTGGCATTGAGCTGTCACGACCTGCTGACCGTCGAGGATCTGCCTGATCAGGTCCGCCACCCGGACGGTGAGGCCCCGCTGCCGGCCAGTCTGGTCGAGCCGGGTACCATCCTGCCGCTGGAGGAAATGGAGCGACGCTACATCCATCAGGTTCTCGACCGGCTTGACGGCAATCGCAGCCTGGCGGCCCGGCTGCTCGGCATCGACCGCAAAACCCTTTACCGAAAACTGAAAGAACACAGAGGGATTGAATAATATATGGGGTATTTTGCCCCAGAGGGGAACAATGCCCCACCTGTTAACGCCCTAACCCTCTGATTTTCCGACATTCAGAGTTGGCACACTGGTTGCTGAAAGATCTAGCATAAACCAATTTATGGAGATCTTTTTTGATGAAAGCCGCCTGTCCTGAGACTCATCCCCATATTCTTCTCGCCGAAGATGACAGCGACCTGCGTGAGCTGCTGGACTTTGCTTTAACGCAAGCAGGTTTTTTGGTCAGCTGTTGCGATAACGGGTTGCAGCTGCTTGAAATGCTGGAGCAGAACAGTACCTATGACCTGGTGGTCAGCGACCTGCGGATGCCGGCCCTGACCGGTCTGGAAGTTCTGGAAAGCCAGTACGACAATCGGCAGCGGCCGCCGTTTATCTGCATGACCGCCTTCGGCGATCAACAAACTCATGACATGGCCCGCCGCTTCGGTGTTGCTGCCACCATTGACAAGCCGTTTGATCTGGATGAGATGATCAAACTGGTGCAGACCACCTGTCGCCGCCAACCCAACCACGATTTGCCTGTGAGGAACTGTCCATGATCATCAAACGTTTACTGTTGATTTTTGCTCTGTTGGTTGCCGGGTTTGCCGGAATGGCACAGTACAGCCCGGCCATGGCCCAGGATGCCGGATTGCAGAACCTGCGTGAAACGGGTGAGGCATTTCGCAGCGTCGCCAAGCAGGTCTCACCGGCGGTGGTCTTTATTCAGGTGGAAAAGTCTGTTCAACAACAACCGCCGAGCATGAACAATCCTTTCGGCAACAGCCCTTTCGGCGATGAATTCTTCCGTCGTTTTTTCGGCCAGCCGGGAAACCGACCCGGTCCGCAGCAAGCGCCTAAACATCGGACGATAGGACAGGGTTCCGGATTTCTCATTTCCGCTGACGGTTACATCGTGACCAATAATCACGTGGTGGGTGGTGCCGACCGGATCACGGTTCGCCTGCTTGACGGCCGTGAATTCACCGCCAAAATTATCGGTACCGATCCGCCGACCGATGTCGCCCTGATCAAGATTGATGCCGGTGGAAAGCTCCCCTTTCTCAAGCTCGGCAACTCCGACAAGATGGAAGTGGGAGATTGGGTCCTCGCCTTCGGCAACCCTTTCGGTCTCTCCCACACCCTGACGGCCGGGATCATCAGTGCCAAGGGCCGCAGCGGTATGGGCCTGAACGATTATGAAAACTTTATCCAGACCGATGCCGCCATCAATCCGGGCAACTCCGGTGGGCCGCTGGTCAACCTGGATGGCGAGGTGATCGGCATGAATACCGCCATCTTCAG
>JAADGW010000145.1 GCA_013152145.1 Deltaproteobacteria bacterium | reverse complement strand
AAGGTTCAGAAAACCTCCGGAGTGGCGACGGCCAGTCAGTCTGAAATCGAGCAACTGACCAACGACTTGAAGCAGACCAGACAACAGCTGGCAAAGGTCCGTCATGATTATGAGCAGCTGCAAAAACGTTCAGAAAATGTCATCAACCTGACGACCGAACGCGACCAGCTCCGCGAGGAAAATGCCCGGACCATCAACGAGCTGACGGTCTTACGAGAAGAGAACAAAGGGTTCCATCGCTCGAACATGATCCAATGGTTCCTTGCCGGCGGTGGAGTTTTTCTGATCGGCTGGCTGATCGGCAAGATTTCCAGAAAAAAACGTGGCTACGGCCGCTTTTAGCTCAGCAACTGGAGAGTAGAAAATCTGTGTTGACAGCGCGATGGATGACCTCGCGCTGCCCACTCCAAGGGCCGCATAAACCCATCCCTGGGACTTGACCGTCGCCATCCAGGCGACAGCCCCCTTGAAGTGCCTCCGAGGCCATCCGGCAGAACAGGTTACGCAAATAATTACGATAACTTGGCTGCCGCCCTCAGCAACCCTCCCGAAAAAATCCCTGCCAATCAATTCAAATTTTAATATTAGATCCCTTGTTTCCAGCTAGTTATCCGCTATTTTTAAATTCAAGCATCTATTCATCTGGAGAGTTTTCATGCGCGAACAGCAACAACAGGAGCTGCGACGACTCCTGACTGAACGGGCTCTCGGTTCCCGTGAACTGCTGCAGAGCCTTGATATCAGCCAACCGACCTTGTCACGCCTGATCAACAGTATGCACAATGAAATCGTGGTGATGGGTAAAGGTCGGGCCACCTGTTACGGCCTGCCGCGCAAGATCCACAATAAGTCCGGTCGCTTCCCGGTCTATACGATAGACGCGCGCGGCGATGCCCGGCTGTATGGTCACCTGACCGCCCTGCAGGGCGGTCAGTACTGGTGGGAAGATGCGGAGGGACCGGGAGAACTGTTCAACGGCCCGCCCTGGTTCCTGCTCGACCTGCAGTTAAGTGGATTCGGCGCCCGCTCCTTCGCCTACCGCCAGAGCGAACTGCTCAACCTGCCGCGCAAGCTGGCGGACTGGAGCGAGGAAGATATGCTCTATGCCACCTGCCAGTGCGGTGAAGACCGGATCGGCAACCTGCTGCTCGGCGAGGAATCCCTGGCCCGTTATTTCACCCTGGCACGCGAAATGGCCCCGGCCCTCGACCTTGATGCGCGCAACTGGAAATACCCGCAGCTGGCACAAAAGACCCTGGCCGGGGAAATGGACAGCGCCCAGATCGGTGGGGAACAACCCAAATTTGCCGTCTGTGTCGATGATCAGGGAACTCCCTGTCACATGGTGATCAAGTTTTCTCCCGCGGTTGAAAGTAATGAGGCGCGGCGTTATGCCGACCTGCTGGTTTGTGAACACCTGGCCTTGGAAGCGATCCGGATCGCCGGGTTCACTGCGGCCCGCTCCCGGCTGATCATTGCCGGCAACCAGGCATTTCTCGGACTGAAAAGATTTGATCGACGCGGTGCTCTCGGCCGCCTGCCGATGATTTCCCTGCGAGCTCTGCACGCCCGCCTGCAAGTCCCCTGTGACAGCTGGATCGATGCCGCCATCCGGCTTGAACGGCTCGGTTTGATCAGCGCCGAAGATGCTCGCAAACTCCGCTGGCTGTCATTGTTCAGCGATATGATCGCCAACGGGAATCAACATTTCGGTAACATCTCACTGATCCCGCACCAGGGAGACGGCTACCTGCTGGCACCGGCCTATGGGACCCGCCCGACCCTTTATGAACCGGTCGCCGGAGAGATCCCGTTGCGATTATTCACCCCGCCTCCGGTCCGTAACGAAGTTGCTGCCGACCTGTCCAGCGCCCTGGACGCGGCGATTCTATTCTGGAAGAGTGCGGCCATCGACGAGCGCATTTCAGCCGGGTTCCGACAGATCTGCTACGAAAACTGTGAACTCCTGAAATTACGAACCGATGGACCGAAACTGGTCGTCTGAAGCAACGGTAATGAGAGCTGGCGGCCGCCATGCCCCGCTCATGGAACATAAAAAATTAGAAAAAATTTTACCTCCGGGTAAAAGTCCGGTTATGATGTCAGCAAAGGTAGACTTCCGATGGGAAAGTGTGACTGTATTCAAGGCACTTACCAGAGTCATCAGCCCGTTCATAACCAGGCTTACATCTATGACTGAACCAACCACAAAAATTCTTTTTGCCGGCGATGAAAAAATCACCGCTACCGCCGTGAGACGACTCTTGGAAAATGAAGAGTGGGAATGCTGTTTTGTCCACAGCGCCGATCAGGCCTTGGAAATACTGGCGAAAGAACCAATTGGGCTGCTGGTCACCGATGCCGTAATACCGGAAACAGACGGTATTGCCCTGTTGTCAGAGGTCAAACAGCGCTACCCGAACGTCATCAGAATCCTCCTGACCGGTCCGGCCGGACACGAACAGGTCACCAGAGCCCTGACCGAAGGCTACGCGCAGCAGATTATCCCCAAACCCTGGATTGATCAGGAATTCAAGGAAATCATCCACAGCGCCTTGCGGCAAAAAACCCAGCAACAGAAGTACGGTCAGAAATTCCAGGCCCTGATCAATTCGATTCCCCTGCTACCGGCCCTGCCGGAAAACTACTCTCAGGTGCAGGGCTGTATTTCAGCTGATGAGGTCGACATCGAAAAAATGGCCGCGATCATCAGCCTTGATGTGGCGCTGACCAGCACTCTGCTGCACTGGGCCAACTCTGCCCTGTTCGGACAACGATTCCGGGTCGATTGCATAAAAAAAGCGCTTGTCGTGCTCGGCACGGATATCGTGATCAGCCTGATCCTCTCCGAAGCAGTCAGTCAGAGCGTGGCCGGTTCCATCCCGCCGATCGACGGATTTGAGCTCAACAACTTCAAGAACCACTCAATCACCACGGCAATCATCGCGCGGTTACTGATAAAATCGCTGCACAGTGCCGATAACGAGCAACAGGATCGGGCCTTTATTGCCGGACTGCTCCACGACATCGGCAAGTTGGTTGCCGCGAAATATTTCCGTGTTCAGTTCGCCGCCGCCCTCAAACATGCCGCACAACAAGACTGCCCACTCCACGCAGCCGAAACTGAAATTATGGGCGTCGCCCATACCGAGTTGGGAAGCTACCTGGCGGAGTGGTGGGCTCTGCCCCACTTTATTGCCAACACCATCCAATTACACCATCGGCCTGAAACATCTCCGGTTGAACCGGAAGTCATTAATGCCGTCTACCTCGCCAACCAACTCAGCTACCGGTTCGGTTACGGCTGCAATGGGGAAAAGATTGAACGGCAGATCGAGCAGAAACTCTGGGACAGGTTCTACCTGTCCGGGGAAGGCCTTGAGATCCTCCAGATCGAAGCGGAGACGGTCATGCAGGTCCTCTGCGAGGTCTGATCCTCATCTCCAGCACGAAATCAGTCGGCGAAGGTATAACGGTTCTTGCCGGCCCGTTTGGCAGCGTACATCGCACTGTCAGCGCGGCTGATCAACCCGCTTGCCGTCTGTTTCTGACCATTAAACAGAGCCACCCCGATACTGCAGCTGATCGTGATTTGGTTACCATTGACGATGAATCTGCGCCGCAAGGCCGTCAGCAGATGTTCACAGGCCCGGCTGACTGCGGCCTCATCTTCCACATTACTCAGCAATACGGCAAATTCGTCGCCACCGACCCTGGCGACGGTATCCGAAGCACGTACGGTCGCCAGCATCCGCTGCGCAACCTGCTGCAACACTTGGTCACCGGTATCATGCCCATAGTCATCGTTGACCGGTTTAAACTGGTCAAGATCGATAAACAACAGCGCAAACTGCCCCCCTTGACGACAGGTCTGGGGCATGGCAACTTGCAGCCGATCCAGCAACAGGCTACGGTTCGGTAACTGGGTCAGGTTATCGTGGCTGGCCAGCCGCCGGATCCGATTCTCCAGCTGTTGACGCTCGGTGATATCGCGCACGATCAGGGTATAGAGTGGCTGACCAGCAACCATCCCGCAGGAGACACTCAGCTCTGTCGGGAACGACTCCCCACTTTTCCGTTGCCCCGGGACAGCAAAGGTTTGCCGCTGTGACCAGGGCTGATCGGCCTCGGCCAGCTGGTTCAGGGTCAGCAGTCTATCCTCGGCGGCAAACTGCAGAAAACAGCTGATCGGCATCCCCAGCGCCTCGCTGCTCGGGCAGTTGAAGACATGTTCGGCCCCGTCGCTCCAGAAACGGACACGGTCATCCTGATCGACCGAAACAACGGCATCGACGGATGAGTTTGCCACGGATCGGAAATATTCTTCCCGTTTTTCCAGCTCAATTTCGGCCTGTTCAACCCGCGAAAGGGTCCGAATCAGCATCACCACCGACAGAACAATAGCGGCACTGATAACAATCTGGATCAGCAAAAAAGTCGGCGAACAACCAATCGATTGACGTGCCGACGGTTACCACCAGCGGCAGATCAGCCAATTTATGGTGGGCAACAATTCGGCTGATCCCGTCTGTTTTTGGGGGAGCTCGTGATAAACCCTCCGGTGATTTCGGCAGCAGCTTGTTAAACAGCGGCCCGGCAGCGAAAGAACGACCGATCAATTGATCCCCTTGAGGTTTACGGGCCAGCAATACTCCGCTCTGATGAAAAATCGAAACCGAAGCGTCCGGGCCCAGGTTGGCCTCCTGCGGAAAATCGAGCAGACGGTCAACACGCAGCAACGAAACAACCAGCAGTTGTCGTTTTTCCTGCCGGAACGGGCGGGATATGACGATCAGGTTATCTCCGGCGCGATCACGATACAGCCGGTCTGCTATCCATAAGGGGAAGTCGCTGCCGACCGGCGCAACAATTGCGGACAACGTAAAAGACTCCGGTAAAGGGATATTGTTGAGGGAGAAAAGGACCTCGCCGGAATGGGCGTCGACAACCACCAACGCTGCAAGTTCGGGCGTGCGTCTCAACCAGTCGCTGAACAGCGATTGCAATTCCGCAGAAGAATGTCTGGCGAAGTACTGACTGATATCGAGCAGCAGGACATCACTCACCCGAAGCATCTGTCGGACGTGTGCGGCAAACCCCGTGGCCAGGGTCTGGAGATTATTGCTGCTCTGC
>JAADGW010000148.1 GCA_013152145.1 Deltaproteobacteria bacterium | reverse complement strand
GAGACCGCCTGTCGTCGCGCCAACGTTGACGATTCGGTTAATATCATGGTCCTCAAGCGGACCGCCTCCGATTACGAGTGGCAGCACCAGCTGCAACCACCGATGCAACCGAAGCTGAAGAAAGACAAAACGGTGGCTATTGTCGGTGCCGGTCCGGCCGGGCTGGCGGCCGCCTACTATCTGGCTCTCGAAGGTTATCCCTGTACTATCTACGAAGCCCTGCCGGAAGGTTTCGGCGGCGGCATGATCGCGGTCGGTATCCCCGCTTACCGGATGCCGCGCCACATCCTGCAGCGGGATATCGATATCATCGCCGCCATGGGCGTCGAAATCATCTATGACACCCGGGTCGGCCAGGATATCTCGTTGCTGGAGTTGAAAGAGCAGTTCGACGCGGTATTGCTGGCACCGGGAGCCCACAAATCGAAGCCGATGGGGGTTGAGGGCGAGAATGAGGGCTACCACGGTTTTCTCGACGGCGGCATCGAGTTTTTGCGCGAAGCCTACATGGGCAAGCCGACCGGTATGGGCAAGCGGGTTTGTGTGGTCGGTGGTGGCAACACCGCGATCGACTGTGTCCGTGTGGCCCTGCGCGAAGGGGCCGAGGATTCGATCCTGCTCTATCGCCGGACTCGCAAAGAGATGCCGGCCGATGTCTGGGAAGTTGATGGTGCCGACGAAGAAGGTGTCCAGTTCGAATTTCTGGTGCTGCCGAAGAAGATTATCGTCGATGCCAACCGGCAGGTCACCGGGGTCGAGTGTATCCGCATGAAACTGGGCGAGCCGGATGATTCGGGACGCCGTCGGCCACAACCGATCGAAGGCAGTGAGTTCATCGTCGAGTGCGACACCCTGATTCCGGCGATCGGTCAGGACCCGGATCTCAGCTTCATTCCTGAGGAGACGGGGATCGAGATCACCCGCTGGAACACGGTTGTGACCAAGTATGTCCCCTTGCAGAGTGCCGCCGGTCGTGAGCTGAAAGACGATATGGGGAACCCGCTGTCGCGGATCCTGCTCACCGATATGGATGGCGTTTTTGCTTCCGGTGATGCTGAGATCGGGCCGCTGACGGTGGTCGCCTGTGTCGGTAATGCCCACCGGGCCGCCAAGGTGATTGGGCGCTATCTGGAAGAGGGTGAAGCCTACCTGACCGACGATGACTTTCACGCCGATCTGTTGAGCCATCTCGGAGTTTATGACAAAAACGAAAAGGTCTCCTGGCTGGATGCGATCAACCGCTGTCATCAGCATGAAATTCATGGCAGAGAGCGGGCCAGTAAGGGCAATTACCGCGAGGTTGAGCTCGGCTTTTCCGATACTGAAGCGGTCACGGAGGCAGAACGCTGCCTGCGTTGCTACCGTGTTTCGATGATTGCTGTTTAACCGCTAAACATAATGAACAGAAAGGCTGTCGAGCTCTAAGGTTGAACCCGGCAGTCGGCATTCGAGGTGAATATAATATGGTCAGCCTGACGATTGACGGTAAGTCGGTAAGTGTGCCGAAGGAAACGACTATCCTTGCGGCGGCGCGGCAACTGGATATCCACATTCCGACGCTGTGCTGGTTGCAGAAACTTTCACCGACTGGCGCCTGCCGGCTCTGTGCCGTGGAGATTGAAGGGGTCGACCGAACCATGACGGCCTGCAATACCCCGGTCAAAGAGGGGATCAAGGTGACCACCCGGTCGGAGAATCTGACCCGGATCCGTAAACAGGTCATGGAACTGATCCTGGTGAATCATCCGCTCGATTGTCCGGTCTGTGATGCTGGCGGGGAGTGCGACCTGCAGGACACCTGTTACGCGCTCGAGGTCAATCATCAAGAATTTGAAGCTGAGGATGTCAGCGCGCCGACCATCGACCACTGGCCGCTGATTCAGCAGGTCCCCTCGCGCTGCATAATGTGTGAAAAGTGCGTCAAGGTCTGCCATGAAGTCATCGGTGCCGATGCCCTGTTTGTCAACGACAAGGGGGACAAGGCATTTATTGACAAAAAGCTGGAAAACTGCATTTTCTGCGGTAACTGTGTTTCGGTCTGCCCGACCGGGACCATGATTTCCAAGCCGTTCAAGTTCAGGGCACGTCCCTGGGCGCTGCGCAAAGTGCCTTCAGTCTGCACCTACTGCTCCAGCCAATGCCAGATCGATATCAATGTTCAGGGGAATGAAATTTTCCGGGTGACCTCGGACGATGAGGGAACCACCAATAACGGCACCCTCTGCATCGGTGGTTTCTTCGGCCATGACTATATCAACCACCCGCAGCGATTAACCGAACCACAGGTTGGTGGGGTACCGGTCTCCTGGGATCGGGCCATGGAAATGCTGGTCAGCGAGGTTGAGCGGATTACTGCGGCGAGCGGTGCGGCGGCGATTGCCGGTCTTGCTTCACCGCGCTTGACCAATGAAGAGAATTACCTGTTTCAGAAACTGTTCCGCGCGGTGATCGGCAGTAACAATATCGATTCCGAAGCCCGCTTCGGGGCACTGCGGGCACTGCGGGCACTCGATCAGGGGTTGGGTCTGCATGGAGCCAGCAACCTGCTGACCACCATTGCCGATGCCGATGCGATATTGGTGTTCGGTGCCGACCCGTCAGCAGAGGCCCCGGCGGTTGATTGGCAGATTCAGCAGGCCACCAGGCACAAAGACGGCAAACTGGTGATTGCCAACATGCGGCAGATTTATCTGACCCCGTACGCCAACCGGCAGTTGACGTATAAACCGGGCAGTGAAATTACGCTGGTCAACGGGATCTGTCGATTGCTGCTTGATCGTGGCCTGATCGATGAAGCTTACCTCAGCCGGATGGTTGCCAACCTTGATGAGCTCAAAGAACAACTTGCGGCGGTTGATGTCGATCAGGTTGCAGCTGAGACCGGTTTAACCCGTGATGAGCTGGAGGCGGCTGTCGATATCATCGGCCAGGCGGACAATGTCGTGATTGTTTTCGGCGCCGACATCACCAAGTCGGAACTCGGCACTGCCAAGTCGGCCGCAATGGCCAATCTGGCGATCCTCAGCGGCGCACTCCGCAATCAGGGCGGGCTTTTCCCGCTGGATGAAAAAGGCAATATGCAGGGGCTGCTCGATATGGGGGTCTACCCCGAGTCTTTGCCCGGCTATCAGCCTTACGAGGAGAACAAAGAGAAGTTTTCCCGGGTCTGGGGCTGCCAGCTGCCGGACGGTGGGCTGGATGCCGAAGGAATTTTGCAGGGGATCGAGGATGGTAAAATCCGTTTCCTCTACCTCGCCGCGGTCAATCCACAAAGCTTCCCGAACAGCCGCCGCTGGATGCAGGCATTGAAGAAGGTTGAGGTTCTGGTTGTTCAGGATATCCTGCCGACCGAAGTGACCCGGCTGGCAACCATTGTTCTGCCCGGGGCCTCGAGCGCCGAGAAGTCCGGCAGTGTGACCTCCCTCGACCAACGGGTCCGGGCACTGGAGCCAGCGATCCGCCCCGTCGGCGAAGCCCGCGAGGACTGGGCGATATTTGCTGAGCTCTACGCTCGCTTGAGCAAGACACCGATAACTTTCAGTCACACTGATATCCTCTCCGAGCTGAGTTCGTTGACGGCTCTTTATGGTGACGTCTGCTTTACCGGAGAGGATCGTCATCGGCCCTGTCTGAAACCGCCCTACAGCCCGGAAGAGCAGAGTTTTAATTATCAGCTGGTGCGCGTCAGTGACAGCGCCGACGGATTGCAACTGCTGTCCGGCAAATCGATGAGTCACTTCGGGACCACCTCAACCTGGGCGGCGGCACCGTTGGAGATTGAGCCCGAGGGTCTGATCCAGATGAATAGGGTTGATGCCGAGGCCGCCGGAATTAAGGACGGTGAGCTGGTTAAACTGAGCAGTGCCACCGGTTCGACAACCGGTAAGCTCAAGCTGACCGATGCCGTTCCGCCGGGTTTGCTGTTTGCCCCGTATCATTTCAGTGCCCTGGGAATTCAGCAACTGCTGCCGGATGGCAGCAACCGGACTTCGGTCCAGATTGCCAAGGCTTGATGCCGATCGGATAAAATCTGCTGCGCCCCGGGTTCCCGGGGCGTTTGTATTTGCTGCCAACTGAGGACAGAAGGAGCAATTGATGGCCGGTGAGTTCTGGAATTACCAGGAACAGATAGCCTACAATCAGGAAAAGGCGAACAAGGTCCAACTCAGTACGACCGAGTACAGCCGCGCCACGCTCTGGTGCCTGCTGCCGGGCCAGCATATTCATCCGCATATCCACGCCGGGGACCACATCTGGATGGTGCTGGAAGGGGTCGGCGAGTTTCTGCAGGAAGGGCAGGCGCCGGTGGCGATCAAGCCGGGCACGGTTTTGCTTGCCCCGGCGGGCGACTCCCACGGGGTCAGTAATACCGGCAAGGTGGGGCTGGTGTTTTTGAGTGTTTCAGCGGGATAAATCACCCCGAGGTCATCCATCACGCTGCTGAACAGTTCGTTTCATGTTTGTTTGGATGTGGTCAGAGCCCCTGCAATCGCTTGAATGCGGGCTATCGAACGAGTGACTAATGACATTTGGGCGGCGTACCGCCAAAACCACT
>JAADGW010000292.1 GCA_013152145.1 Deltaproteobacteria bacterium | reverse complement strand
CAGGATCGGTACAACCGACACAGGGAACGCCGACATTCGTTTTTGAGCTGCGCCGATTCCAGAGCAGCTTGTTGCACGGACCGCTGGTCAGCGGTCCACGGCAGCCGCGATAGAAGAACAGGCAGCCCCGCTCGCCAAACTCGCGCTCCTCAACCCGGAACTCATGATACTCGTTACGCAAGCAGCCCTGATGCACCAACATGTCGAACCACTGGTGCGGAGCCTGCAGAGCGTTCAGCTCCGGCAGACGACCTTCGGCAAGCTCCAGCAACAGATCAGCCAGAACCGCATAGTGACAGGGGCAACCGGGCAGGTTGATGACCGGAATCCCGGCCACGGAACGGAATCCGGCACCGAGCACTCCACCCGCTGTGGAAGTTTTGAACTGCAACCCGCTGACCTCGACCGGTCCGATACCGCCGTAAGCGGCACAAGTCCCGACGGCGACAACAATCCCGGCAAGCCCTGCCAACTGTCGGACGATTTCCAGCTTGCTGCGATCCCCGAGCAGGTCGTAACTGCCGCTGCCGTCGGGACCGGTGATAACAAATCCTTCGACGCAGAGGATGTCGAGCGGCAATTCGGCGGCCAGCAATTTTTCCAGCAACTCCTCGTGCCGGACCATCGAGCCGTTCGATAATGACGGGTGCCAGAGCAGATTCAGACCGATTTCAGTGCTGAATTCAACCAGCTCCGGCGAATCCATATTGAGCATCGACATGCTGTCGCCGCCGCAACCACCGCACTGTAACCAGTAAAGATTCATTCAGAAACCCCTCACGATCGGCAAAAAGACCGTTTATTATAACAGCGTTTGTTTCGCTGGCAAACGAATTAGTAAAATTAGCAAAGTCAAACCATCAATTGCTTGTCGTCTGCGCTCCGGCAGGCTAATTTTGTCCTGAACCCGACTTAATTCCAAGAGGCAGCTATGCAGAATCCCTCCGTCTGGCCGAAAGCAGATTTTCCCCTTGATGCGACAGAGGTTGCCCGGCTGCAACAGTGGCTGCAGCCGACCTTTATCGAACAGTTGACCGATGCCCGGTTGCCGTTACAGCTGGCCGCGGAACTGCCACGCCTCTACCTGCCGCTGGCCGCCTGGTTAAACCGGCAACGTCCAGGCGACGGGCCGCTGCTGGTCGGCGTCAACGGTTCCCAAGGCAGCGGTAAATCGACCCTCTGCACACTGCTGAAGTGGATTCTCGAGGCCGCCTTCGACTGTCATACCGGTATCATCTCCATCGATGACCTCTATCTGCCGAAGTCGGTGCGGCGGCAACTGGCGGAGACCGTCCATCCGCTGCTGGCGACCCGCGGAGTTCCCGGAACGCATGATGTGAAACTGGGAATCAAGCTGTTGGCACAACTGCAACAGACGGGCGCGGGGAGAAAAATCGCACTTCCCCGCTTCAGCAAAGCAGACGATGATCGCCTGCCGCCAAGGGACTGGGGACAGATCACAACACCGGTCGAAGTGGTTCTGTTTGAAGGCTGGTGCGTCGGGGCGACGCCGCAAACGGAGGCACAGCTGCAAAAACCGATCAACCGGCTGGAAGCAGAAGAAGATGCTGACGGGACCTGGCGACGCTACGTCAACGAGCAGTTACGCGGACCCTACCACAAACTGTTCGATCGGCTCGACCTGCTGCTGATGCTGCAGATTCCCGACTGGGAGATGGTCTACCACTGGCGCAGACGTCAGGAGCAGCAGTTGGCGGCAAAAGATAACGGGAACGGAATCATGAGCGAAACGGAACTGAGACGCTTCATCATGCATTACGAACGACTCACCCGACACCAATCGGCGACCCTGCCGCAGGTTGCCGATCTGACCCTGAAATTAAACCAACAGCAACGGGTCACCGCCGTACGGCTCCGCTGAGATTGTCAGCAACAATAAAAAAAACCGCTGCACCAAGTCGGGCAGCGGTTTTTCAATACGTATGACAGTCGCGCGATAATTATTTTACATGGCAACGCTTGCAGTTGTTTTTGGCTTCAAAAGCACGCTTGCCGTTATGGCAGACACCGCAGTATTTACCAGCATAGATCGCATCCATCGTAATCTTAACGGTCCCTTTTTTCATCTTGGGGAAAACCTTCTTGTTGTGACAATCCCTGCATTTGAGTCCGGCATCCTTATGAATCTTTCCCGAAAACGTCACTTTGCCTTCCGGGCTTTTGTCAAAAACCAGCGTCCGACCCGAGGGGACAGCGACAGCAGCGGTCACAACACCGACAAACAAAACAACCATCAGCAATACAATTTTTTTCATTTGGCCCACCTTGTCCGTATAAAAGAGGTTCACAAAAAACAAACGTCGCGGATAAGGCTAGCTTACTGAACTTGCTCCGTCAATGGTTGAACAATGCCCGTCAGATTAATTTCTTTTGAAATTTGTTCCGATAAGGTAGTATCTGGCGGATATGGTACACTATCCACTTTGGGAAGATGACAATTCTGGAGTCACAATTGGAACAGTTCATCGCTCGACAACCGATTTTTGATCAAAAAGGCAAAGTCTACGCATACGAACTGCTGTTCCGCTCTGGACTGCACAACTACTTTGACGCCGCAGATCAGGATCAGGCCGCGGCCAACGTGATTGCCAACAGTACCCTGCTGTTCGGCCTGAACGAGATGAGTGGCGGGGCCAAGGTTTTCATCAACTGTACCCGCCAGGTGCTGATTGAAGATTTCATGACCGTTCTGCCGAGACAACAGGCGGTCGTCGAAGTTCTGGAGCACGTCATTCCCGATGCCGAAGTCATCGAAGCCTGCAAACGACTGAAAAAGCAGGGCTACACACTCGCCCTCGATGATTTTGTTTACCACCACAACTATGAGCCGCTGCTGGAGATTGCCGATATCATCAAGGTCGATTTTCTGCTCAGCGACACCGAAGAACAGGCACGACTGGCCAAAATGATGATTCCACGCGGCATCCGTATGCTGGCGGAAAAAGTGGAAACCCACGAGGTCTACGAGCAGGCTAAAAAGATGGGCTATCAGCTCTTCCAAGGATACTTTTTTGCCAAGCCGGTCATCATTTCACGTAAGGACATCCCGACCAACAAGCTGCAATACCTGCGTATCCTGAAGGATGTTCATGCGAAAGAAATCGACTTCAAAAAGTTGGCTCAGACCATCCAGTCAGAAGTTTCCCTTTCCTATAAACTCCTGAAACTGATCAACTCTGCGGCATTTTCCCTGCGCCACAAAGTCACCAACATCCTGCAGGCTTTGTCACTGCTCGGTATCCGTGAAATCCGCTCCTGGGTTTCGCTGCTCTCCATCTCCGCCATGGCCGACGATAAACCGGCCGAGCTGGTCGTCAGTTCCTTGATTCGGGCAAAATTCTGCGAACATCTGGCCGGGCCCTGCGGCCTGCCGGAGCGCAGCTCGGACCTGTTTCTGATGGGGCTGTTCTCGCTGCTGGATACCATCATGTCACGGCCGATAGAGACCATTCTGCAAGAGATTACCATCGAGGACGATCTGCAGGAGGCGCTGACCGGCACACCGGGCACCCTGCATACAATTCTGCAGATGATTATCGCTATCGAAAAGGGTGACTGGGACCAGGTCGCAGCCCTCTCAGAAGTACTCCATATTGATGAAAAACCACTCTGCGAAGCCTACATGGACGCCGTCAAGTGGGCGCATGAGATCTACGCCCTCTAGATCTCGTCGGAAAAATTGAGGGGAAACACTGGTCTGCGGTGATCACCTACCGCGATGAAACTATTCGCCTCATCTCTGTCAGACGTTCCAGGCAAGAGAAGATTGAACTTTATGAAAGCTAAAGATTTCGACAAAAAATTTGACGATGGCCAAAGCATAATTGATGATCTTGATCTTCCTAAGGCTCGTCATCCAGAGCAGGAGCAAAAGCGCGTCAATGTCGATTTCCCCGTCTGGATGATTCAGTCTCTGGACAAGGAAGCTCGACGCCTCGGTGTTCCTCGGCAATCAATCATCAAAATGTGGCTCGCGGAGAGGCTTGAAAAGATCGCAAGTTGACAGTCTCTCAAGAGAACATTATCACACGCAACAATTAAGCCTCCTTCGGGTCTGCACATAGCGGGAACCAAAGGGGCTTTCATGTTCTTTAAAAGCGAAATTTACAATTTCTGAAACACTCATTTCCCCATCACGACCACGATAGAAAAAAGATCCTCCCTCAAATAGTTGATGGTTGAGATGTGACCCCTGAATCTTCCTGATTGGTGCCTGGGCACCTGGCTCTTTTGGCCGGGGTTAGACCAGTGGATAATTCGTCAGTGGCGGTTCGTGCCAGAAGGTGCGGGTTCTGACCTCGCAGCAGGTCAGGGTACGGCCGAAGACGGCACCGGTGTCGAGGCCGAGGCGGGTGGGGGTGATGTACGGGCGTTCCATCGGGGTGTGGCCGAAGACTACTGTTTTCCCCCAGTTGTAGTCGGAATCGAGAAAGTCCTGACGGATCGAGAGCAGGTCGAACTCCTGCTGTTTCGCCGGAGGGAGGCCGGGGCGCAGGCCGGCATGGACGAAGATGAATTCATCGGTTTCGTAATAAAGACGCAGGTCCTGGATGAAATCGAGGTGGTCGGCCGGAAAGCGGTAGCGCTCCCCTTCCCGGTAGCTCTCCAGGGTTGCGGTGCCGCCGTTGACCAGAAAAGTGAGCTTGTCTCGCTCCTCGAGGAAATCCAGCAGCATCTGCTCATGATTGCCCTTGAGGAAGACCGTCTGCGGAAACCGTTCGCCAAAATCGAGCAGGAACTCATAGACCCCCTTGCTCTCCGGACCGCGGTCCCCGTAGTCTCCCAGAAACACCACTTGGTCCTGTTCGGTCGGTGCGACCTGTTCCATCAGCCGCTCAAGCAGGGACAGGCAGCCGTGGATATCGCCGACGGCCAGGAGTCGTTCGGGATTCTGCCGGAGCTTTTGTGCAAACATGGCGCCTCACCCGATGCCATCGCCGGAGGGTTCTGGCTCCGGCTCACCT
>JAADGW010000135.1 GCA_013152145.1 Deltaproteobacteria bacterium | reverse complement strand
AACAATGTCGCAGGCGGCAACCAGCCCGACCCCGCCGCCGAAGGCCGCGCCCTGCACCAGCGCGAGGGTCGGTTTCGGCAGTTCATTCAGGGTCCGCATCAGTTCGGCCAACGCCATGGCATCACTCAGGTTTTCGGCGTGCGAATAGTCGGCCATGCGTCGCATCCAACCGAGATCGGCACCGGCGGAAAAACTTTTGCCGGTCGCTGCCAGACAGACCGACTGGACCTGCGGATCGGCGGCCAGATCCTGCAGTGCCACGGTCAGTTCGGCGATCAGGCTATCATCGAAAGCATTGTGGACTTCCGGACGGTTGAGGGTCAGGGTGGCGCGCCCGAGCTCGTCGATGTTTGTCAGTAACTGCTTTTCAGCCATAGATTACATCCTGAAGACGCCGAAAGTGGTCTTCTCGATCGGCGCGTTAAGGGCTGCGGAAATCCCCAGGCCGAGGACCATGCGCGTATCGGCCGGGTCGATAATACCGTCATCCCAGAGGCGGGCACTGGCATAGTAAGGATGTCCCTGGTGCTCGTATTGCTCAAGAATCGGCTGCTTGAACGCTTCTTCTTCCTCGGCGCTCCAGCTCTCGCCACGGGCTTCAAGACCGTCGCGCTTGACCTGGGCGAGCACCCCGGCTGCCTGCGCACCGCCCATCACCGAGATCCGCGCACTCGGCCACATCCAGAGCATGCGCGGGCTGTAGGCGCGACCGCACATGCCGTAGTTGCCAGCACCATAGCTGCCGCCGATCAGAACGGTAAATTTCGGCACCTTGGCACAGGCGACGGCGGTCACCATCTTGGCGCCATCCTTGGCAATCCCGCCGGTTTCGTATTTGCTGCCGACCATAAACCCGGTGATATTCTGCAGAAAGATCAGGGGAATACCGCGCTGACTGCACAACTCGATGAAGTGCGCACCTTTTTGTGCCGACTCGGAGAAGAGGATGCCGTTGTTGGCGACGATACCGACCGGGTAGCCGAAGATATGGGCAAAGCCGCAGACCAGTGTCTCGCCGTAAAGTTTTTTGAACTCATCGAACTCGCTACCGTCGACAACGCGCGCGATCACCTCGCGGACATCGAAGGGCTTGCGGTTGTCGGTCGGGATGACACCGTAGAGCTCCTCGGCCGCATAGAGTGGGTCGCGCGGCTCGCGCAGGTCGAGCTGCGGCGTTTTGATACGGTTAAGATTGCCGACAATCTGCCGGGCCAGGCCAAGGGCATGGGCGTCGTCAATGGCGTAGTGATCGGTGACGCCGGAGATGCGGCAGTGGACATCGGCGCCGCCGAGATCCTCGGCGCTGACGATTTCTCCGGTCGCCGCCTTGACCAGCGGCGGACCGCCGAGAAAGATGGTGCCCTGCTCCTTGACGATGATACTCTCATCCGCCATCGCCGGGACGTAGGCGCCACCGGCGGTGCAGGACCCCATGACCACGGCGATCTGCGGGATTCCTTTGGCCGACATCTGCGCCTGATTGTAGAAGATCCGGCCGAAATGGTCGCGGTCGGGGAAAACATCCTCCTGCAGTGGCAGAAAGGCACCGCCGGAATCGACCAGATAAATACAGGGAAGATGGTTCTGCTCGGCGATCTCCTGGGCTCGCACATGCTTTTTGACCGTCAGCGGCAGATAGCTGCCCCCTTTGACCGTGGCGTCATTGGCGATAATCAGGCATTCCCGTCCCGAAACCCGACCAATTCCGGTGATCACTCCGGCGGCGGCAACCTTGCCGTCGTACATATTCCAGGCGGCGAACTGCGAGAATTCGAGAAACGGCGAGCCGACATCCAGCAGTTGCCGGATCCGTTCGCGGGGCAGCAGTTTACCGCGCGCCAGATGTTTCTGCCGAGCCCGTTCGCCGCCGCCGTCCCGGATCTGCTCGGCCTTGCTGCGCAGATCCGCAACCTGGGCCCGCATCGCTTCGGCGTTGCCGCGGAATTCTTCAGATTCGCACTCGAGTAAACTTTTCAAGGTACTCATGGATATCCCGATTCTAGCCCCGTCCTGGCGGCAGAGGTGTCATGGCAAGGCGGAGCTCTGCTCAGTTAGTGGTTTCGTCAAACAGTTCACGACCGATCAGCATGCGGCGGATTTCACTGGTCCCGGCGCCGATCTCATAGAGCTTGGCGTCACGCAGCAGCCGGCCGGTGGGAAAGTCATTGATGTAGCCGTTACCGCCGAGACACTGAATGGCGTCCAGCGCCATCAGGGTTGCCTTTTCCGCAGAGTAGAGAATCGCGCCGGCGGCATCTTTGCGCAGCGATCGTCCACCGCGCGTGGCGGCTTCCCGGGCGACGGCGTAAACATAGCTCCGACAGGCGTTCATGCTGGTATACATATCGGCCACTTTCCCTTGGATCAGCTGAAATCGACCGATCGGTTTACCGAACTGTTTGCGTTCGTGAATGTAGGGGAGGACGGCGTCCAGGCAGGAGCGCATGATTCCCAACGGGCCACCGGAGAGGACGATCCGTTCGTAATCGAGGCCGCTCATCAGGACTCTGCTGCCCTTGTTGAGCCCGCCGAGGATATTCTCAACCGGCACGGCGCAGTTTTCGAACACCAGTTCGCAGGTATTTGAGCCGCGCATCCCCAGTTTGTCAAGTTTCTGTGCGGTGCTGAAGCCGGCAAAGTTTTTCTCGACCAGAAAAGCGGTGATTCCGCGCGACCCGGCATCGGGGATGGTTTTTGCGTAAACCACCAGCACGTTTGCTTCGGGGCCGTTGGTAATCCACATCTTGGTGCCATTGAGAATATAGTGGTCGCCGTTGAGATCGGCCCGCAGGCTCATGCTGACAACATCAGACCCGGCACCGGCTTCACTCATGGCCAGGGCACCGACATGTTCGCCGCTGAGCAGTTTCGGGAGATATTTGCGTTTTTGTGCGTCGCTGCCGTTGCGGAAAATCTGGTTGACGCAGAGGTTGGAGTGGGCACCGTAGGAAAGCGCCACCGCTGCCGAGGCTCGGCTGATCTCCTCCATGGCGATGACATGGTCGAGATAGGTCATCCCGGCCCCGCCATATTCCTCGCTGACGGTGATACCGAGCAGGCCGAGGTCACCCATCTTGCGCCAGAGGTCGGCAGGAAACAGGTTGTCGCGGTCGATATCGGCCGCCCGCGGCGCGATCTCGCTGGCGGCAAAATCCCCGACGGTCTCGCGCAGCAGTTTCGTGGTGTCTTCCAAATTGAATTCAAGGCTGGGAAAACTGATCACTGTCATCTCTCTCTCCTGCTTCAGGTTCAGGTTCTGTCAGGACCAAATTGCAAGGCAGGTGCCAAGCCATGAGTTCGATTTATGTTTTTTGAGAATAGTTAAGTTACCGTAATCATGAATAAAATTATTTCTCCCGGCGGTTTTACACGGTACTTTTGCCGGGTGTCAACAGATGGAGACGACCGTTTGCTAACAGTTGTCTCCATCTGTTGACCGCATTCTCAGCGTAAAAATTATTCTCTGAGGAGTGCTGCGCCGATGACGACCCGCTGTATCTCGTTGGTGCCTTCGTAAATCTGGGTGATCTTGGCGTCACGCATCATCCGCTCGACCGGAAAATCACGGGTGTAGCCGTAGCCGCCGAACACCTGTACCGCTTCGGTGGTCACCCGCATGGCGACATCCGCCGCGTACATTTTGGCCATGGCCGAATCCTTGCCGTAGGAAATCCCGGCGCTGGCCTTGTACGCAGCCTGGTAGATCAGTAGTCGGGCCGCCTCGATTTCGGTGGCCATGTCGGCCAGTTTGAACTGGATGGCCTGAAAGCTGCTGATCGGTTGGTTGAACTGCTCGCGTTCCTTGGCATAGTTCAGCGCCGCCTCGAAAGCTCCCTGGGCGATGCCGAGGGCCTGGGCGGCAATCCCGATCCGGCCGCCGTCGAGGGTTTTCATCGCGACCTTGAAACCTTCCCCCTCTTTGCCGAGCAGGTTCGCCACCGGAATCCGGCAATTGTCGAACACCAGTTCCATGGTCGAGGATGCGCGAATACCGAGCTTCTTCTCTTTCTTGCCGAAGCTGAAACCGGGGGTGTCCTTCTCCACGATGAAGGCGCTGATGCCGTGGTGCTTCTCCGCCTGCTTGTCGGTCCGGGCAAAGACAACGTAAGTATCCGCATCGCCACCGTTGGTGGTGAAGATTTTGCTGCCGTTCAGCAGCCATTCGTCACCGTCGCGTTCGGCCGTCGTTCTGGTGCCGCCGGCATCCGAACCGGCCGAGTTTTCGGTCAGGCCGAAAGCGCCCAGCTTGCTCCCTTCTGCCAGCGGTTTCAGGAAGTTCAACTTCTGCTCTTCGGTACCGAACAGGTAGATCGGATTGGCCCCGAGGGAAAGATGGGCGGACAGGGTGACGCCGGTCGAAGCACAGACCCGTGAAAGTTCTTCGACGGCGATGGCGTAACTGATGTAATCCGCTTCAGCGCCGCCGTACACTTCGGGAAAGACGATCCCGGTCAGACCCAGTTCTCCGAGTCGGTCGTACATCAGCTCGCGATCGAAGTGTTCTGCCTCATCCCGGTCTTTCGTGCCGGGGGCAATTTCCGCCTCCGCAAAATCCCGAACCATCTGGCGCATCAATTTATGTTCATCGGTCAGTTCAAAAATCAT
>JAADGW010000258.1 GCA_013152145.1 Deltaproteobacteria bacterium | reverse complement strand
GGCAAGGGTCATCCCGGTCCATAACACGGCCAGAAGAATCAATGGGGTGAAGGTCAAAAGCCGTCGATTCGGCATCAGGAACCTCAATCAAAAAAAGTGAGAATGTCTTAAAATCTCCTCTATTCCCGTTTGCTGATGATCCGCATGTAGGGGCTGAAGGTTTGTCGATACTGGCGGATTTCGAGGATGATAATGTTGATGATACTGGCGATCGGGACACCGATGATCATGCCGATTATGCCGTAGAGCTTGCCGCCCATAACAATCGCCAGGATCACCAGCAGGGGATGCAGATTGGAAACGCGGGAAATGAGAATTGGAATGAGGATGAAGTTATCGAGGATCACCTGCGCGATCAGCAGGTAGACGCAGAGGATCCACCAGAACTGGCCGCCCATACCCAGGTCGGCCAGCGCAATGGTCAGCCCGGGGATCATCCCGACGATCGGACCGATGTAGGGAACCAGATTAGTGATTCCGGCGATCGCACCGAGTATCGGCGCGTAGTGGATGTCGGTCAGTGACAGTCCCATCCAGACGACCAGGCCGATGATCAGCGCTTCGAGAATCCGCCCGCGGATAAAATGGGCCAGCTGCCAGCTGACGTGATCATAAATATCAAGGACCATTTCGAAGTAACGATTAGGGGTGAAGGCGATCAAACCGCGCAGGATACGGCGACTGTCGCGCAGAAAAAAGAAGGAAAACAGCGGCACCAGCAAGAACAGGCTGCCGATCCGCATCGCCGATTTCGGGGTGTGCATCAGGATCAGGCCGAAAAAGGCTTCGGCCGAGGCGCGCAGCTTTTCCGACAGGTCGTAATGTTTGACAAAGGGGAGATGCTGCTGAACTGCGTCCAGCAGGCTGTTGAGGTAGTCGATAGCGTGGCCGATATAGCGGGGAAAGTCGGCTTTCAGCGCCTGCAGCATGCCTTTCCAGTTGGGGGGGCCGATGATCAGCAGCAGGCTGAAAATAAGGATCGACAGCAGCAGGTAGACGATAAAGATACTGCCGGTTCGGTTGATTTTTTTCTGTTCAAAAAACTGGATCGCCGGATCGAGCAGGAATGCGACGATCAATGACAACAGGATCGGCAGAAATAACCCGTCGGACGCGGTGTGCAACATGGCGGTGATCGTCGATGCCGAGGAAAAGATAGCAATCCCCGAGGCGATCGACGCTGTCAGCACAACATAAAGCACCACCATCTGGGCGCGGTTGAAACCACTATGTTCAGTCATGGCTGTGCTCGCGATCAGTTGTCATTTGCTGGCGTAGCGCCTCATGCAGCAGTAAGTGGCTCTGGTGCAGCCGGTCGCTGATGATCCGGGTCAGCCCGAGGAGGATTTTTGCCGCGATGGACGGGTGTTTGCGGACCACGTCGAGCATGTCGGCGCGGAACAGACCGACCAGAACCGTTGTTTCAGTGGTTCGGGCCGAGGCGATCCGTGGGCGTGAAGCCGTCAGGGCGACCTCACCGAAGAAGTCACCGGTTTCAAGGACCGCCTGTTCGATCTCGTTGCCGTGTTCATCGTGGGTGTAGATTTTAACTTGCCCGGTGCGGACGGCATACATTCCTGAGCCGATGTCCCCCTCGGCAAAAATAATTTCGTCCGCCTGATAGTTGCGGACGTAGACAATGGTCTCGAGAAAACTGAGCTCACGCTTGTTCAACTTGCTGAAGACCGGAACGGTGCCGAGAAAATAGGCCAAGGTCTCCTCATAGCCGGAACTGCGGAAGATATTGCTCCAGAATGGATTCACTGCGTGCCCTCTTTAAAGTTCATCAGAATCATAAAATACCGACCAGCGCGGCAGAAGAATTTTTGTAACTATTCAGCCCTGCGCTGGCTGACCTCGCGCTGCTCACTCCAAGGGCCGCATGAACCCATCCATGGGGCTTGACTGTCGCCATCCAGGCGACAGACACCCTTGAAGTGGGCACCCCGAGGCCAGCCTGCTGAATAGTTACGAATTTTTTATTATACCCGGATGTTGTTTGAGTGCCAGAGAAAAAGATTTGTGCACCGGCGCTCTTTATCCGTTCGCTGAACTTGTCTATGCTAGGGGCATGTTGACGATTGATTTAAGCCGATATCCAGCCGCTCCCGGTGTTTATCAGATGTACAGTGCGGACGACGAAATCCTCTATGTCGGCAAAGCGAAACATCTGCGCAACCGGCTGCGCAGCTACTTTTCCGCTTCCGGTGACGGGCGGGCACAGATTCCGTTGCTGATGGAGAAGGTGCAGCGGATCGAGGTGATCGTCACCGATACCGAAAAGGAAGCATTGCTGCTGGAAAACACCCTGATCAAGCGGTATCGACCGCGTTACAATATCGATCTGCGCGATGATAAAACCTATGTCTCGGTCCGGATTGATCTGCAGGAGGAGTTTCCGGCCCTGCAGATCGTCCGGCAGGTCAAAAACGACGGTGCCTGTTATTTCGGCCCTTATTCCTCCGCCGGGGCGATTCGGCAGACGCTGAAAGAGGTCTATCGGATTTTCCCCCTGCGGCATTCCTCCATCGAACGGTGTCGCAAGCGTGGTCGACCCTGTCTGTTTTACCAGATCGGCCAGTGCAGCGCTCCCTGCCATGGAAAAATCGGTCGGGCTGACTATCAAAAACTGGTTGTCGGGGTGATCGATCTGCTCGAGGGGCGCGAATCACAAGTCATCGAATTACTGCGGCAGCGGATGCAGGCAGCCTCGGCCGAACTCCGCTTTGAGGATGCGGCCCGCTTGCGTGACCAGATCGGCGCGATTGAAAAGAGTGTAGAAAAACAGAAAGTGACCGATTACGGCGGCGGCAATCAGGATGTGATCGGCATCCATCGGCAGGGCGGCGAGGTCGAGGTGGTCCTGCTGTTTATCCGGCAGGGCAAACTGATCGGTCGGCGTAGCTACCCGCTCCGCTGGACTCTCGATCTGTCGGAACTGCTGTCCGGGTTTCTGCAGCAGTATTACTCGCGGCAGGTGATCCTGCCGGATCAGCTGTTCCTGCCTTTCGAACTGGAAGATCGTGCGTTGCTGGCAGAATGGTTGAGTGAAAAACGGGGGAAAAAGATCAGCCTGCTGGTTCCGCAACGTGGGGAGAAAAAGCGTCTCTGTCGGTTGGCACAGCGCAACGCCGGCGAGTCTTTCCGTCAACGTGGCAGTCGTCGCGAGGCACGCGAGCGGCTACTCGAAGAAGTGCAGGAAAAATTCCAGCTGCCGCAGCTGCCGCAACGGATTGAATGCTTTGATATCTCCAATATCCAGGGGACCCATGCCGTCGGCAGCATGGCCGTGTTGCTGAACGGCGAACCGGCGACTGCCGAATACCGGCATTTTCAGCTCAAAACCGTCACCGGGGCCGATGATTATGCGTCTCTGACCGAAGTGTTGCGGCGCCGGTTGCAACGTGGCATTGCCGAGCAGCAGTTGCCGCAGATGATCCTGATTGACGGTGGCAAAGGCCAGCTCGGGGTCTTGTCAGCGGTCCTCGCCGAGTTTGCGCTGCAGGAGCAGATCGGTGCGGTCGGCATTGCCAAGAGCCGGGTGATTGCCAACCTGCGGGGAAAGGCGGTGGAGCGGAGTGAAGAGCGGTTTTTTCTGCCCGGGCGCAAAAACCCGGTTCGTTTTCGTCGTGGTGCCGCCGCCCTGTTTCTGCTGGAACGGCTGCGTGACGAGGCCCACCGCTTTGCCGTAACCTACCACCGGAAGTTACGCAGCAAGGCGAGTCTCAGCTCGCCCCTCGAAAAAATTCCGGGAGTCGGCCCGGCCCGGCGTAAGGCACTCTTGAAACACTTCGGCAGTTTAAAGCGCCTTCGCGCCGCCTCCCGTGAGGAGTTGCAGCAGATGCCGGGTTTACCGAGCCGTCTCGCCGAGAGTATCTATCTTTTCTTTCACTCGTAGCGGTTTGCTGTCCCGACCCCCTCAAGTCCTGCTGCACCCGGCCCTGTGTAAGCGGCCGGGATTTTTGAAAAACTATTTGTAACTATTAAGCAGGATGGCCTCGGGGTGCCCACTTCAAGGGTGTCTCTGGATGGCGACGGTCAAGCCCCATGGATGGGTTCATGCGGCCCTTGGAGTGGGCAGCGCGAGGCCATCCATCGCGCCGCTGAATAGTTACAACTATTTATCCTGTCGATTAAAACCTGCCGAATTCACTGTCATCCAGCGCGATCGTTTGCCTGGTTGCGGGCTGAGCCGCTTGCCCCCAGTTGGATTGTGGTTTGCTTTGCGCCGTCGGGCGAGGCTGAGAGCTGTTGGGTTGGTGGGTGACCTGACGGGCAACTCGCTGTCCTTTGAGCTGGAAACGGTTGAGCATGTTGAGCAGTTCGGCCGCCTGTCCGGACAGCTCTTCCGAGGCTGCGGCGCTCTCTTCGGCCGTTGCCGTGGTCTGCTGAATCACCTGGTCGATCTGGCCGAGCCCTTCACTGATCTGAGCAATCCCTTCGGCCTGCTCACCGGATGCCGCGGCGATCTCTTCGGCGAGATCCGAGACCTTGGTGACCCGCTCATAAATAGCTTTCAGTGATTCCGCTGTTTTGCCGGCAATGTCAGCGCCGCGATCGGTTTTTTCCACCGAGCCGGCGATCAGGTCGGCGGTTTCCTGTGCGGCTTTGGCGCTGCGGGCCGCCAGATTGCGGACCTCCTCGGCGACCACGGCGAAGCCTTTGCCATGTTGTCCGGCCCGGGCGGCTTCAACCGCCGCATTCAAGGCCAGCAGATTGGTCTGGAAGGCGATTTCGTCGATAACCTTGATGATCTTGTTGATATTCTGTCCCGCCTCGCTGATCTCCGCCATGGCGTTGACCATCTGACTCATGTGCTGATTGCCGGTCTCTGCCGCTTGTTTTGCCTCGCTGGAGAGCAGGTTGACCTGGTGGGCATTTTCCGCGTTCAGCTTGGTCTGTCCGGACATTTCGCCGAGGGAGCTGGTGATCTCTTCCAGTGAGGCCGCCGATTCCGTGGCCCCCTGAGAGAGGGACTGGGAGAAGTCGGCAACGCTGATACTGCCGGCGGAGATCTGCTGACCGGAGGCCTGAATCGCCCCCATGATGTTGTTCAGATCGACGCCCAGCTTTTTCAGTGCACCGCGGATTTCATCCTGCTCATCGCGGGGCTGAATGTCGAAATTCAGGTCACCGTCGGCCAGCTTCTGCAGGGTATGGATCATCTCATTCTGCAGACTGTCGGCGAAGGTGTCCATGACCCGGGCCATCCGGCCGACCTCGTCAGTCTGATCCATGTTCAGGCGTAAACTGAGATGGCCCTGCCCCAACTCTTCGATCATTTCGACGGCCCGATGCATCGGTCGGGAGACGCCGCGGGCGAGGAGATAGATCAAGCCGACTGAAAGTAGAATTGTTACGAGCAGCACCGCCAGTACCGAGTAAAGGATCTGGTTGGCTTCTGCCGCCAGGTCATCGACATACATCCCGCTGCCGATAATCCAGCCCCAGGCCGGATGGATTTTGACATAGGAGAGTTTCGGTTGCGGTTTCTCGCTACCCGGTTTCGGCCATTGGTATTCGACAAACCCGGCGCCCTTGTTTCTGGTGACCTTGACCATCTCGAGAAACAAGGCCTTGCCGTCCGGGTCTTTGACGCCGGAGAGATCTTTGCCGTCCAGGGCCGGCTTGATCGGGTGCATGATCATTTTCGGCTGTGAATCATTGATCCAGAAGTAAATGTTCCCTTCGTAGCGCAGACTCTTGATTGCCGATTTGGCGTACATCTGTGCTTCACTCTCGGACATTTTCTCGCCCACTAATTTACTGTAGTAATCAATGATCCCCCAGGCTGTTTCGACCCCGGCCTGTAACTGCTGCTTCCGCCCTTCGTAGAGTTGAGCGCGGTAACCGGTGTACAGCCAGATCAGGCTGCAGGAAAAGATCAGGACCAGAATCCCGGTGGCAAGATAGATTTTCTTGCCGATGTTGAAATTTTTGATGTTCATGTTAACTCCTTGGTCATTCAGTTTCAGTCAGTCCGGGGAATCAGCGTCTGCGCGAGGAGCAGCTTCCTGACGCAGCTGTGGGTTGCTTCCGGACGGCAAGATTTAATCCATTTTTTGAGTGAAGCCTGGTCTTGCAACGGGTCGAGCGAAACCGGATTTTTCTGTTGAATCAGCAGGATCGGCAGCATGGCGTTGCAGCGCTCCAGTTCGTCGATCAGGCTCAGAAATTGCTGCTGCTGAGCCGGACCGTCAATCAACAGCAGGCGCACCGGGTGCTGAACCCGCTGGCGTTGAACCAGGCAGTTGAACGCCTCCACCGCATCACTGATGCAGGTTGTCCGGTAGTTGGACAGGCGGAGCAGAAATATCAGGTTATCCGTCCGTTCCGTCTGCCTGGCCAAGATGAGGATGTCGGGGATATTCTGCATACGCTCCAGCCCGGTTGACGTTGCTTCACACCCGGGATTCAATAGCAAAGCGGGTGCCAAGAATATGAAAAATCTCTAACTATGTGAGATGGCTAATTTAATACCAGGGAGGACGGCTGATGCGGGCTGGACGGGGTGTAGCCAGGGTTGCGCCGATGTGGGCAGGGTATGGGTAAGCTATTGATAATAATAGATTGTCTGGGTGTAACAAGGGTGTACGGTGTTGCTCCGGTTACACCCCTTTGCGGCCATCAGGATGGTTGACGGTATTTTTTCAACCGTTTATTCAAGCCGGGGCGACTGATGCCGAGCAGGGCTGCGGCAATCGTCTGATTATTCTGCGCGCGGCGCATGGCTTCTTCCACCAGCAGCCGGCCGGCTTCCTCAAGGCTGGGCAGGCTGTCGGTGAACCGCAGCTTCTGCTCCCTCCCGGCGGACTCCGCAGTCGGCGGCGCTGCCGGCCCGATCTGCTGCCGGAAACTGGACAGCGACAAGGTGCCTTTCTGATGAGTACCGAGGGCGTTGATCAGCATCCCCTCCAGTTCGCGGATATTGCCGGGAAAGTGGTACGTGCCGAGCAGCACCGCGAGCTCGGCGGGATAATCGGGGGCCGGTTTGCCGAGCTCGGCGGAGAGCTTCTGGATCAGGTGGTCGATCAACAGCGGCAGATCATCCGGGCGCTGGCGTAATGGCGGCAGGGTCACCTGATGAGCCGCCAGACGATAGAACAGATCGCGCCGGAAGCTGCCGCTTTCTATGTTGTGTTGCAGATCAACATTGGTTGCCAGAACGATCCGCGCTGCTGATCTGCGCGGCCGGTCTGCACCGAGGGGCAGATATTCGCCCTCCTGCAGCAGGCGCAACAGCTTGACTTGCGAGGCGCGGCTGAGATCGCCGATTTCATCCAGAAACAGGGTGCCGTCCGCAGCGCTTTCGATCATCCCGGTCCGGGTCTGATCCGCGCCGGTGAAGGCACCCCGGACATGCCCGAACAGGGTGTCGGAAAAGACGTTGTCGTCCAGTCCGGCAACGTTCAGCGCCAGCCAGGGTTTATCCGGTCGACCGATCTTGTGCACCGCCCGGGCGAACAGCTCTTTGCCGGTGCCGCTTTCACCCAGAATCAGGATCGGGTGGGGGCCTGTCGAAACCGCTTCAAGGTATTTGCAGATGGAGAGAACCTGCGGGTCGCGACTGACAATTTCAGTAAAGGCTTCAGGGTGTTTTAATGTTGTGTTGAGAAAGTTCTGATTGAGCTGGCGGTTTTCCTGTTGCAGGCGCAGCATTTTGACCGCCCGCCGGATTCCGGCCAGCAGCTGTTGTTGCTCCACGCTCTTAACAAAAAAATCGAAGGCGCCGAGCTGCATGCAGCGGACCGAGAGATCGACCTGATTGATCCCGGTGAGGATGATGACCGGGATCTCCGGGTAGCTCTCGACGATCTGCGGCAGCAACTCCTCCCCCGTGATATAGGGCATGGTGATGTCGAGCAGGATCAGATCGACCCGGTTATCCTGCAGTATCGTCATGACCTGACGGCTGTCATTGCAGCAGCTGATGTCGGTTATACCGACAGAACGTTCGAGTGCCAGCGACAGGCCGTGCAGCCAGGCCGGTTCATCATCCACCAGCAGCACTGAATACTCAGAAAGGTCGGTCATCGGTTCAATCCTCGGCCGCGACTTTGAAATAGGCGCAGGCTGCGGTTCCCTGTCCGGGAGTGGAGACAAACTCCAATCGGCCGCCATGTTCTTTGAGAATTCGTGCCGAGACCGACAGGCCGAGCCCGGTCCCGCCTTTTTCCCGCCGGGTGGTAAAAAATGGGTCGGTGATATGCGCGAGCTGCTCCGGGGGAATACCGCAGCCTTCGTCTCTGATACAAAGAAATATCTCTTGAGTTTTCGGGTTCCGGCCGCTGGTAATGCGGATCTTCTGTTCTCTGTCAGTCAGGGCGTCACAGGCGTTGACCAGCAGGTTGACAATCACCTGTTCAATCCGTTGGGCCGATCCTTTCAGCGGCGGCAGCCCTGTCGCCAACTGGAGATTCAGGTGCGCGGTGGCTTTTTTCAGGTGATTGGCCGTCAGTCGCACCGCGACTTCGGCTGAGCGGTTCAGGTCGAACCGGTCGTCCCGGTTGGGGCTGTCCTGACCGGCAAAATCTTTCAGGTCATTGACGATCTGCTTGATGCGCAGAGCACTGTCCCCGATCTCGGTCATCAACTGTGGAAACGCCTCTGCTGCGCGCTCCGGTTTTAAACCGCCCAGTTTGCGGCCGGG
>JAADGW010000237.1 GCA_013152145.1 Deltaproteobacteria bacterium | reverse complement strand
GAAGCACTGATCCTGAATGGTGTCGGTGAACCACTCCTGCATCCGCACCTCGAAACCTTTATCGCCCGGGCGAAAAAGTTACTGCCGAAAAACAGCTGGGTCGGCTTTCAATCCAACGGTCTGCTCATCGACGACCTGCGGGCCCGGGCTCTGCTTGAAGCCGGTCTGGACCGGATCTGTATTTCTGTTGATGCGGTGACGCCTGAAAAACTCAGCCGATTGCGCGAAGGCGTTGAAATCTCCAACCTGGACAAGGCCTTCAACGCGCTGGCAAACGCGAAAGTCAGCGTCGACCGACCGGAGTTCCGGCTCGGGGTAGAAATCGTTGTCATGCGCAGCAACCTGGCGGAACTTCCCGACACTCTCGCCTGGGCGGCCGACCGGGGGGCAACCTTTGCTCTGGTGACCCACGTTCTGCCGTACGATAACAGTCATGCCGCAGAGGCGGTCTACGAATCCTGTTCCGGGGAGGCCATCGCCCTGTTCAACAAGTGGCGTGAAAAAGCCGCGACAGTCGCGGTTGATATTCATCAGTATCCCAAAGTTATCTGGAATTTCAGCAAGAATACCGGAGAACAGAAGGTCATCGATTTCGTAGAAAAAATGAAAGCCGATGCGCAACAACAGGACATTTTTCTCGACCTGAAAAAGCTGTTTAATCTGGATACCACCTGGCTGGAACGAGCCTCCGCAATTTTCGCCGAAGCCGAGCAAGTCGCCCAAAGAGAAGGGCTGGAGCTGGAGCTGCCGAAATTGGTGCTCAAGGAAAATCGGCGCTGTGAATTTGTCGAAGACGGCAGTGCCTTTATCTCCTGGCAGGGCGATGTCCACCCTTGCTATTTCCTCTGGCATAACTATCACTGCTTTGCCAGCGGCTGGCAGCAGATGGTGAAACCGAAGATCTTCGGCAACCTTAACGAACAGCCGATTCTCGACATCTGGAACAACGCAGAGTTCAAAACCTTCCGGGAGAATGTCAGCCGTTACGACTACCCCTATTGCTCCAGCTGCAGCCTGGCCCCCTGCGATTATATCCAGACCGAAGAGTTTGAACAGGATTGTCACATCAACAGCGAACCCTGCGGCAGCTGCCTCTGGTGCATGGGACTATTTCAATGCTTACGCTGAATTGACAGCACAGGAATTTCAATCTCACCACGGAGGCAGTAAATGCCTTGGATCACTGGCAAACACGGATTCCTTCTCTCTCTCCGTACAGTGATTGCCTCCGTGGTGATCTTTTTGCTGACAAATTTCCCGTAATCAATAAGCTCAAATCACTAACCTGACACCTTGTATCATCGATAATAAAAAGCAGCGCTAAGGCTTGACGCTGCTTTTTATTGTTCGAGTGAATACGGATTATTATGCAAAAGGTAACTCTTCAGCAGCGCGAGGCCATCTGGCTGAAGAGTTACTGCAAAAGATTATTGCCAATAATACAGAGCTGCTTCGCCAAGCTCCTGTTCAATCTCCAGTAAACGATTGTATTTTGCGATCCGCTCACTTCGACTTGCAGATCCGGTTTTTAAGTGCCCGCCATCCATGGCAACGGCAAAGTCGGCAAGAAAGGAATCTTCCGTTTCACCGGAACGGTGAGAGATAAAATAGCGCCATCCGGCATCGCGGCACATGCGCACGGCCTCGATAGACTCGGACACCGTACCAATCTGGTTCAATTTAATCAGCGCAGCATTTGCCGCCCCTTCCTCGATTCCCCGGCGAATATATTGAGTGTTCGTAACAAACAGATCATCACCAACGACCTCAATCTTCCCTCCGAGTCGATCGGTGAACTGCCTGAATCCATCCCAGTCACCTTCGGCCAATGGGTCCTCCCAGAGAATAATCGGGTATTTCGCCAGCCAGTCTTCGGCAAGATTGATCAGGTCGCTGCTCTGCATTTTACCAGCCCCCGACCATTTGAGGTCATAGGGGCCTCTGAGATCGACAGCGAATGAATTGGCGGCACTGTCCAATGCTATGGCAATGTCCTCGCCCGGTTTGTAACCCGCCTGCTCTATGGCCTGAATAATGGTTTCCAAAGCATCCTCGTTACTGTCGAGGTTCGGCGCAAAACCACCCTCGTCACCGACACTGGTTGCCAGCCCGCGCTTTTGCAGAATTTTTTTGAGGATATGAAAAGTCTCCGCCACGTAACGCAGGCCTTCACGGAACGTCGGTGCCCCCAGAGGGACAGCCATAAACTCCTGAATATCAACATTATTATCAGCGTGTTCACCGCCATTCAGAATATTCATACAAGGAACGGTCAACCGTCTCGCTCCGACCCCGCCCAGATACTGATAAAGCGGAAGACCGGTGGCCATGGCGCCGGCCCGGGCAACCGCCATGGAAACACCCAGTATGGCGTTGGCACCGAGATTTGATTTGTTCGCCGTGCCGTCAAGTTCGATCATATGGCGGTCAATCAAAGGCTGTCGGCACGCATCCATGCCGATCAAGGCCGGAGCAAGTGTTTCGTTCACATTCGCAACCGCTTTGAGAACACCCTTGCCGGCATAGCGGGACGCGTCACCGTCACGCAACTCAATCGCCTCATTCTCGCCGGTACTCGCACCGGAAGGAACGGAGGCAACAGAAGTTGTTCCATCACTGAGTTCCACGTAGACACGCACTGTGGGGTTGCCGCGAGAGTCGAGTATCTCCATCGCCTGTATCGCTGATATGCTGGTTCTCTTCACTTTTGTCTTCCTTTCATGATTTTTGAGACGGTACAAACGAACCGATTTAAAAAACCCTCCGGCAGAAAGCTGTCCACCAGACGAGAAAAAGTTTTTCCCACATAGATGATTGCCAACCGCCGAAACCTTGCTCCAACGATAACCCTTCCGCCACATGTTGCAACCGATATTCAACAAATATTTAATCTGATCAGTGCCGATCCTCAGCTGCCGGGATTTAGACATCCCCTCTTCCTGAAGAAAGAGAAATGCTCATTGCACCCTTCTATCATATTCAGACCTATTTCAAAACCTGACCCTATAGACTCTTTATAAAATGGCGAATTACTTCAAAATATTCCCGTGCATTCACATACATGATGTCATTATGGTTACCCCGCGGGAATATTTTCAGTTCTTTCCGGCCGGCCGCCCATGCGTACAGGCGCTGACCGTGACTGACATCGACCAGGCCATCGTGTTCGCTGTGCAGTACCAGCAGCGGTCCAGTGTAATTGATCATTTTCTGCTGATGATTCAGGTCCGCAGCAACCGCAGCCGCTAATTCAGCAGCACTGCAACCCAGCTCCTGTGGGGAGACCCGCAACAACAACCGTTCCAGCACATCGGCGACACCGCTTTCCAGAACCAGACCGGCGGCCTCGGGGAATTTGGCCGCCGCCTCGATAGCGAAGATTGAGCCGACACTGCGACCGAAAAAGATCAGTTCACTGGCCGGTCTGCCGAGTGCTTCGACAGTCGGGACGACATCTTCCAGCATCTTTCCCAGTTGTGGTATCCCGGTCGATTGCCCGTAGCCACGTAATTCAGCCAGAAAACAGTTGCAACCCATCTGCTGAACCAGGTCGACAAAATCCCCCTGCCAGTCAGCAACAATCTCACCATTCCCGTGAAAGTGCACCAACGTCTTTGCTTGTGGGTCAATTTCGTGGTAACTGCAAGCCAACCGTGCATCACTGCAATCGACCCAGAAAGGATCGGTCAACACTCCCGGCCGAGGAAAGAAGTAACGTTCGCTGATAAGTCGATGGTTGAGAAGTTCATCTGCCATAATTTCTCCACAAAGAAATTTGAATAAATCAAATCCTGTCCCCGATAACTTAACTGTTTAATCAACCTTCCCACTCGTCAGCATCAAAAATCATCGCCGTCGAGTCCTTGCCCGGCGGGACCATCGGGAAGGAGTAGGTATCCGGGTGGATCGCGACATCAAGAACCACCGGGCCGGGGATTTCCAGCGCCTTTTTTAAGCCGTCCCGTAACTCGTCGAGAGTCCCGACCTTGATCCCCGGCACACCGAACCCCTTGGCGACGGTACAGAAATCAACCGTCCTGCCGAGGCAGGTCGAGGCATAACGTGAGCCGAGGAAAACCCTCTGAAACTGCCGCACCATCCCCAGCTTGCCATTGTTAAGAATAATACACTTGACCGGGATCCGGTACTGCGAACAGGTCGCCAGCTCCTGACAGTTCATCTGGAAAGCACCGTCACCATTGATCGCAAAAATCGTTCGATCGGGATTCCCGAAAGCCGCCCCCATGGCGGCCGGCAACGCATACCCCATCGTTCCCAGGCCACCACTGGTGATGTACTGGCGAGGTCCGGAAAAAGGCAGATAGTTGGCGGTCCACATCTGCGACAGACCGACATCGGATGCCACCACCGGCTGCTCACCGGCCACGGCGCAAATCGCCTCCATCACTTCGTGCGGCACCAGATGGTCGCGCGGCGGACGCGGCAGCGGCGCTTTCTCCTTGTAGCCATTAATATCCTCAAGCCAGGGGCTGCGATCTCTCGGCTCGATCAGATCTGCCAGCAGCTCCAGAGCTTCAGTCGCATCACAGACAATCGGCAGACCCCCTGCACCACCTTGCGGATACTGGTCGGATCGATATCGAAATGGATAATTTGGGCATTCGGTGCAAAACTGGCGACCTTACCGGTGACCCGGTCATCGAAACGGACCCCGATAGCGATCAAACAGTCACATTGAGAAACTGCCATATTTGCATACCAGGCCCCATACATCCCAAGCATTCCAACGGATAATGGGGAATCAGGGTCCATGATTCCAATTCCCATCAGGGTGTGGGTTACCGGAAGCTGGCCCTTTTCAGAAACTCTGCGTAATTGCTCAAAAGAGTTGGAGAGGGTAATCCCACCGCCAGCATAAATCAGCGGACGCTTGGCCTTGTTGATCATATCAGCAGCTTTTTTAATCTGTTTCAGGTTGAGGCTCGGTTTTTCCTGGTAGCCGCGTCGCGAAACAGTTTCCGGGATCACCAATCTGGTCCTGGCTGCCAACACATCGCTGGGCAGGTCAACCAACACCGGACCGGGTCGGCGGGTGCGGGCAATGTAAAAGGCCTCACGGACGATCCTTGCCAGATCCTTGACATCGGTGACCACGTAGTTGTGCTTGGTGATCGGCCGGGTAATGCCGGTCATGTCCGCTTCCTGAAAGGCGTCGTTGCCGATGGCGTCAGTTGGGACCTGGCAGGTCAGGGCAACCATCGGCACTGAAT
>JAADGW010000037.1 GCA_013152145.1 Deltaproteobacteria bacterium | reverse complement strand
AAAAAAAAATCTCTGGGGAGCAATGCCGGACATCAGCAGCATCCGGACTCCGCACGAAATTTTACTGGAACAGGGTCAATACCTCGCAGAGATGACAGGAGGCTTGCTCGACTGTCTTATCGAGAGGAGGCAGAAGAACACATTATTCAGTTATGAATTTTATATTTCGGTCCCCGTCATTGACTATAAACAGGCGCTTCTCAGGATTACTCACGACATCAAACTGTTCCCCGCCATTCTCGCCAATGAGCAGAGCGGAGAGGAATATACGGCAAACAACCAGGATGAATTTGAAAACGATCTGGAAGCGATACTGTCATCGGAAGACACCCGGACAATCATCAGCGGGCTGCTCGCTCAGGCCCGGCTGGAAAGTGAACTGCACAAGTGACGGTGAACAACAGAATATGCTTTCCGGGACGTTCCTTGGTCGGGAACGTCCTTTTTTTATCGGTGTAACTATTCAGCGGCGCGATGGATGGCCTCGGGGTGCCCACTCCAAGGGCCGCATGAACCCATCCATGGGGCTTGACTGTCGCCATCCAGGCGACAGACACCCTTGAAGTGGGCACCCCGAGGCCATCCTGCTGAATAGTTACGTTGTGCTTTTCATCGAGATTCTTTACGTGCTATCCTGAAAAGCTTGTTGTGTCACCCGGGGCAGTTGATGAAGGAGATTTTATGGCCCGAAAAATTTTTATTGCCGCAACCGGGATGAACAGTGGCAAGACAACCACAAGTCTTTCGTTGATGCACATGGCCCGGAAGAAATATGACCGGGTCGGCTTCGTCAAGCCGATCGGGCCGAAACCCGCCAGGTTTGACGGGCAGGTTGCCGACAAGGATGCGATTCTCATCGCCCGGATGTTCGGATTGGAGCGGGATCTGCCGCTTATGTCGCCGTTTGTTTTACAACCGGGGGATACGCGGCGGATTATGGATGGAGAACTGTCGCGTGAAAAAGTGGCGCAGCAGATGCTCGATGCGATTGCCGAGCTGGACGCGAAAAATGATTTTCTGATTATTGAAGGCGCGGGGCATACCGGAGTCGGCACCGTCCTCGGTTGTAATAATGCGCGGATCGCCCGGGAAACAGATTCGCCGGTGTTGATGGTCACGGGTGGCGGGCTGGGGAATGTCGTCGATGCCGCCATGATGAACCTTGCGCTCTTTCAGAAGGAACGGGCTGAGGTCAAAGCGATACTGGTCAACAAGATTATCCCGGAGAAAAGGGAACGGACGCTCAATTATCTCGAAATGGCATTCGAACCCGAAGGGCTTCAGGTGATCGGCGGGTTTAATTACCAGCCGATTCTGGCCAACCCGACCCTGCGGCGTATTGCCAATGTGTTAGGCATAAAGCTGCACGCAACCGAAGCACAGGCACAGCGGATTGTCCATAAGGTGCAGATCGGTGCCGCCTCGGCTCAGCGGGTCGCGGAGCTGCTCCAGGAATCAACACTGGTGATTGTCAACAGCAGTCGTGATGAGTTGCTGATGACGATAGCGACCCTGTATCAGGTCGACGAATATCATAAGAATATTGCCGGAATTGTCATCCCCGGAATCGGCGAGATCAGTCATATAACGCAGCGAATCATCGAAAATAGTGGTGTGCCGTATATGCGGGCCGGGCGGACTTCATCGACGGTTTTTGAAATACTCAGGGATGATGTTTCCAAGTTGACCGTTGAAGATACACATAAACTTCGCCTGATTACCGATCTGGCGGAAAAGCGCTTTGATTTTGACGCGATAGACGCGTTGCTTGATTAAAGCCGGAGGTAGCTCTGATGCTGATACGTGTAAGGTATAAAGACGGCAGGATTGATCTGGTTCCGTCGCGCAAGCTCGATGAATTGATCATAATGAGCGAAATTGAGGAGTTTGAACGTTCAACCGGCTGGGTGACTTTGGGGGAAGATCCGATCAGGAGCTCTTTGCGTGGAAGCTATCGGGGGCCGGAGCGGCGTTCTTCAGTTGTGAAAAATGTCGCCGCCGAGAAAAAAAAATAGTTGGATATCCGGCCGCAAACTCTGATACTATCCGCATCCCGGTCGTGTACTGACTGTTCGGTTAATGACGCCGGTTGCTGATGTGGGGAGGAGATGTCCGATGTTAATATGTGTTCGACACAGTAGTGGGAAGCTGGAACAGGTTTCGCCTCGAAAGTTACAGAAGCTGATAGAAAAAAGAAGGATTGTTCAATTTATGCGCTCAAACGGTTGGGTAACGGTCGGCTTTGATCCGATTCGTGCTGCCTGCTCAGATCAGTTTATCGGCCCCGAAAGAAGAAGCTGAGATGCCGTTGGCAGCGGAGACCGCCCGGCTATTGCCGGGTTTTTTTTGTGCAAAAAACTGCTGGCCAGGCATATAGAATTAGCTGACATCAATTAAGTTGCTGATTTTTCGCTGTTTTTTTACCGAAGGTCTTTGCTCGAAGATTAATTAGTGCTATTATCTCTATAAATGCTAAAGGAGGTAGACGATGAAAGAAGTTCCTGTTGTTTATCAAGATGGCATGATGGATATGGTGGCTCCCAAGGTATTGCAGGACCTGATCGAATGCGACACCATCGTTAAGTTCCAGCGTTCCGACGGTTGGGTTTATCCGGGGATTGATCCCGTCCGCCGGTTCGATCATCGGACTTATCAAGGCCCGGAGCGGCGGATTATCCAGACAATTTACTAGTTCTGATACGACTGTTCTATAAAATAGAAGCGCCCATCCCGATTATGGATGGGCGCTTTTTTACGGCTGCAGATTAATCAGTTTTTCTCGATAGCTTTCAAGGATTTTCAATAGCTTCCAACGGTGATCCGGTCCGATGCGGAGCAGAATTTTTTGCCCGGCGGAGAGTTTCTCCAGTAACGGATCGGCATAAACATAAAGCACGGATGGCTGTGCCAACTGAATCGGTTCCGGCGGGTTCGGGGTCTCCAGCAGGTGATCGATGACGTTGATCAGGCGGTCATTAAAGTAAGCATTCTGATATCCCAGTTGCTCATAAGCGGTCTGAAATAAGGGGTAGAAATAAACATAAATCTTTAATACCAGATCCTGATCGAGCGTTTCCAGCAGTTGCATCTGGAGATTATAGCGGGACCAGTTACGGCTGCTGGTCTGAGGTGATTCCGTTGTTCCCGAGGTGATGAAGCGCCCCTTTGGTGGAACCAGCGGCAAATGAGCACGCGGCAGGCGTTTTTCAGGCAGGTTATCAATCGTCACCACCAGCCGTTGAATCAGATTTTCTACCAGGATCAGGTTGAAAAGAGGCTTGTCAAGTTTCAGGCTTTTCAGCGCGCGTCGAAAACTTTCATCACTCTGTTGAACTGGTGGCAGCTTCTTCGGCAGTTCTGGAGCCGTCACCGCGACCGGTTGTTGCTCTTTCCGAGGGGCTGGGGGGGGCTGCTGTTGTGGCGGCGTCGGTATCGGTGTCGGTACCGGCACCGGGTAATGAACAATCGGTTTCTTCACCGGTACAGACGGTGGCGTCTGGACTGGTTGGCTGGTGGGGATCTCCGGCGTACGGGTATCCCGCAGAAAGATTGTCAGCGCCAGAGCTGAGATGATGACAACAAGCGTAAAGATGAGTACGTTGACTTTTTTCATTCTATGGCCTCCGGTTTTTTCAGTCTTCCCATTATGGCTTGATTCTTTTTACTTTTCCACCTGATATTGATATCGGAACTGACTGCATATGGTTCTTGTTACGACTTGGTCTAATATGCATTGGCCGGTCAAGTGATCCCACAATAAAATGAAGATTATTACTCAGGAAATACGCCGTCACCTTCCTGTAACAGAGGAGTCAAGACGCTTGTTTCATGGCCGTGGACACTGTTTTTCTGGCCATGCGGATTTGTTGATTGACTGGTTTAAGCCGGTTGCCCTGATCAGTTTATACGCGCCGCGTGAAGAATCCTGGTTGCAGGAGCTTACCTCACTGTTACAGAAAGAGTTGCACGGGATTGAAATTATTATGTTACAGGAGCGGTTTCTGCCCAACGGCCCGATACGTTTGCTGTGGGGTGAACAAACCGTACCGGTTGATGCCGTGGAAGCTGGACTGCATTATCGCCTGCGATTGGGGGACGCGCAGAACATCGGGTTTTTCCCGGACATGGCGCAGGGGCGGATGCTGGTTCGGCGGAATGCTGCCGGCAAACGGATATTGAATCTGTTTGCCTATACCTGCAGCTTTTCGGTTGCCGCGCTGGTCGGTGGGGCGGCACAGGTCGTGAACCTTGACATGAACCGCGGTGCTTTGGAGCTGGGACGCCTGAACCACCAACTTAATGAGCTTGATTTACGTCGCGCCAGTTTTTTACCCCTGGAGTTTTTTCGCAGCGTCAACCGACTGCGCCGGCTGAGCCCTTTTGAGCTGATTATCTGCGACCCGCCGGCCTACCAGGGGAAAAGTTTCAAAGCTGAACGGGATTGGCCGAAGCTGCTGCGAAACCTCCCTGCGCTGCTCTCCCCGGGCGGTGAAATACTTGCTTGTCTTAACGGTCCACACCTGCCTCCCGAGTTTTTACAACAGCTTTTCGCCGAACAATTGCCTCAAATGAGATTGCTGCAGAAATTGCAGCCGGGGAAGGATTTTCCCGAGTCGGATGCCGCTCGCGGTGTCTGGATTTTTCACTATCAGTGGTCGCAAAGCTAAAAAATTTGGGTAACTATTCAGCAGCGTGATGGATGACCTCGCGCTGCCCACTCCAAGGGCCGCATGAACCCATCCCTGGGGCTTGACTGACGCCATCCAGGCGACAGACACCCTTGAAGTGGGCACCCCGAGGCCATCTGGCTGAATAGTTACAAAAATTTGAGCTGATTTCCGATCAACCCGCCGCCTTTTCATCGCATTCGCTGAAAATTTCTCTGCGACAACAGGAGAAACATCCTGATCAGTAGTAAACCTCCCTTGCTGTGCTGGTTGACAATAGGATTTTGAAATGATAATTTCGCCGCCATGTCAGAAAGATTAAACAGTTTAAGAATGCGTGCTGAGCGTGGCGGAAAGCATATCTCCGGTGCTGAACGGCTTCTGGGGGTGGATGAGTTGGAGCAGGCTGCGGTGGAGATGCTGCAGCGTGCAGTCCAGCATTCGCGCGGTCGGGCCGAGCAGATTTTTTTTCATGTCGATGCGGTTGCACGAGACCAGTTGTTAACCGCTCGACTTCTCGATCTGCACCATTATCAGCCGCCGGATTGGCAACAGGGGCGGGAACTGGCCCGACGGATGCTGCTTTCGTCCGGGATTTCACAGCCTGCCGTCGATCGGGCGCTACGGGATCTTGCCGC
>JAADGW010000097.1 GCA_013152145.1 Deltaproteobacteria bacterium | reverse complement strand
ATGATCAAGAGCTGCGGGCCGGACGGTCTTTTGCTGAGGAAACTGGGCAATTCGGGCCTCCGCTGAACAATGTCGGTTGGCAAAGAATATTAACAGTTTGCCACAAGAGCAGTGGGAGACAACGGGCGGGCTAAAAAAAACGCTGAACCGTGTCACCGAAGACGTCGACGGTTCAGCGTTTTTTTGACGGTCAGGCGGTGAGGCGTTGCAGCGCTTCGAGATACTTTTCGCTGGTTTTACGGACGATCCCTTCCGGGAGGGTCGGCGCCGGTGCCTGTTTGTTCCAGTCGAGGGTCTCCAGGTAGTCACGCAGGAACTGTTTGTCAAAGCTCGGTTGGGAGTGGCCCGGACGATACAGGTCTTTGGGCCAGAAGCGGGACGAGTCCGGAGTCAGCGCTTCATCGATCCAGATCAATTGATCATCCATCAGACCGAACTCGAATTTAGTATCAGCGATGATGATCCCTTTGCTGCTGGCCAGTTTGCGTGCCCGCTCGTAGATGGCGATGCTGATATCGCTGACCTTCTGGACAATCTCGCGGCCACAGAGTTCGGCCGCTTGTTCAAAGGTGATGTTTTCGTCATGGGCGCCCAGTTCCGCCTTGGTTGACGGGGTGAAAATGGTCTCGGGCAACTTGTCGCTCTGGCCCAGGCCGGTCGGCAGCTTGATTCCGCAGAGCGAGCCGGACTGCTGGTATTCCTTCCAGCCGCTCCCTGACAGGTAGCCGCGAACAATACATTCCACCGGCAGCGGCCGGGCTTTTTGGGTCAGCATGCTGCGACCTTCCAGTTGTTCACGGTACTGGTGGGTGATGGCCGGAAAATCATCAACCTCGGTTGCCACCAAGTGGTGCGGAATCAGGTCGGTCATCTGGTCGAACCAGAACTTGGAGATCTGTGTCAGTACATATCCCTTTTGCGGAATTCCCTCCTTCATAATGACATCAAAGGCTGAGATACGGTCACTGGCGACGATCAGCAGATGCTCACCTAAGTCATAGATGTCTCTGACTTTGCCACGGTTGATCAGCTTCAGTTCAGGGCAGTTGGTCTGGGTGATAAGCGGTGTCATTTATTGTTTGCTCCCGGCGCGAAAGAGTTGATGAGTTCCGGCACCATGACCTCTATCTGGGCCTGGGCAATGAGCTCCCGCAACTTGTCGGTAACGGCGGCATCTTTTTTGGCGGTCAGCAACTGGTCGTGCAGTTGGGTCCGGGCGGCATTATCGAGGCTGTTGAAATCTGCTTGTTCGGCCTTTTTGAGGCCGGCAACCAGGTACTTATTATTGACACTGTAGACCTGTGGCGCGACCGGATTGTCTTTGGTCAGGGAGAAGGCCTCCTTGGCGAGTTTTGCCACTGAGCCGATGCGCGGGATAAAAGCACCGTAACTGCGGCTGAACGGGCCTGTTTCCTCGACCGTTAATTTCAGTTCTGCTGCGGCTTTACGCAGGCTCTTCAGCTCCTGTGCTTTTTTCAACAGCTGCTCTGCCAGTTGTTCGGCAAAGTCCTGTGCCAGGCTTGTACGGTAGGCCAGCTCGACGCTTGCCCTGACTTCGTCCAGCTCCGGCAGACGACTCGGCTGGCGTTCCTTCAGGGTAAACAGAAAAACTCCCTGGGGGGTCTGTAGCGGACGGCCCAGTTCGCCGACTTGCAGTCGGAAGGCTGCCTGACTGATGGCCGGCTCCTTGCCGATACCGTCGATGGTTTCACCACGGCTGAAAAGGCCGGTCTCTTTGATGCCCAGATCATTGCTTTTAGCGGCGGCGGCAAGATCTCCCGTCTTGCGATTGATGTTATAGGCATCCATCGCTTTTTCGTAGGCGATCTGACGGGATTTCTCCACGACCAGCCCGGTTTTGACTTCATCGATAACATCAACCAGAGGTTTGACGCCCGCCTCAATCGATTCTTCAACCTTGATAATATGGAAACCGAAGGGCGTTTCTACCACGTTGCTGAGTTGACCCGGTTGCAATTTGAACGCCGCATCTTCAAAGCTGCCAATCATCGTGCCGCGGCCGAAATAGCCGAGCTCACCGCCATTTTTGGCCGTCCCTTTGTCCTCGGAATAGGTGCGGGCCAGTTTGGCAAAATCTGCTCCTTGGCGGAGTTTCTTCAGCAGCTCCTCAGCCAGCTCGCGCTGTTTCTGACGGGTGTCCGCATCGGCCCCTTTTGCGACCCGTAACAGGATGTGGGCGGCCTTGACCTTCGCCTTGGTTTCGAACATGTCCAGGTGGCGGCGATAGTAGCGCTTGAGCTCATCATCACTGAACTTTGCGACCTCTTTTTCATAGCCGGCCGGATTAAACTGCAGGTAACGCAGGGAGATTTTTTCTGGAATGCGGAACTGCTCCTGGTTCTGCATAAAATAGTCGAGCAGACCTTTGTCCGTGACCTTGACCTTGGCTTCCACCAGTGCCGGAGTCACCCAGCAGTAGTTGAGGTCGACCTGATCTTTTTCTTTATGGTAGGCCGCCTTCATTTCCTCTTCAGTCACGCTGACGCCCTGCTGCAGCTGGTCACGCACCTTCTGGGTCAACAGTTGCCGCCGCTGGCTCGTCTCGAACTGTTCGGGAGTCATCCGCTGATAACTGAGCACCTGGAGATAACGAGCGCGGTTGAAGACCCCGTTTTGCTTGAAGGCATCATACTGAGCGATCGATTTGACCAGCTCGTCCTTGCTCACATTGAGTCCACGCCGTTCGGCCTCCTGCACCAGCAGCAGTTCATCAATCAACTGTCGCAATGCCTGTTTCGGCAGATTCAGCTGTTTCTCCACGTTTGCGTCGAATTTCCCCTGATAGATGCGTTGATAAAGGTTGTACAGGTTACTGTAACTGTTTTGAAATGCACTGTAGCTGATATCATCGCCGTTGACCCTGGCAGCGACATCATTGTTTCTGCTGCTGCCGGATTCGTTCGGAGCGGTTAACATGGTGTACCCGATAACAAAACTCAGGATGATCAAGCCGAAAGCGAACTTGATCAGGATTGATTTCTGCTTGGATCTGACAAGGTCAAGCATTGCAGGGAACTCCTCGAATTTATTAGTGTGGAAGGTTGCTAAACAGCACCGCATGTTAGACCAGCAATCCGCTGAAAAGCAATCATTTTTTCCGCTATAAGGCCTTGCGTAATAGCAGTCGCTTTGCTAGAGTTAGCCAGTTTTCCGCAGACTTATAAAAACCACAATATCCCGCCGGTTACGGCCTTATACAGGATAAAACATGCTCAATATTTTTAATGCGCTTTGGGGGATGTTCTCCAACGATCTGGCGATCGATCTGGGAACGGCAAATACACTCGTCTACATGAAGGGGAAGGGGGTTGTGGTCAGCGAACCTTCCGTGGTCGCGGTTAAAACCGGTGCCGCCGGTCAGCGCAAGGTTCTGGCGGTCGGTAAAGATGCCAAGGAAATGCTCGGCCGGACCCCGGGGAGTATCGTTGCGATCCGGCCGATGAAAGACGGCGTTATCGCCGACTTCGATTATACCGAAGAGATGCTGCGCTATTTCATCCGCAAGGTGCACAACCGCAAGAACCTGGTGCGTCCGCGGATCGTCATCTGTGTCCCGTCCGGCATCACCCAGGTGGAGAAGCGGGCAGTGCGCGAGTCGGCCGAGTCGGCCGGTGCCCGCGAGGTTTACCTGATCGAGGAACCGATGGCGGCAGCGATCGGTGCCGGTCTGCCGATCACCGAGGCCTCGGGGAACATGATCGTTGATATCGGTGGCGGGACAACCGAGGTCGCGGTTATCTCCCTGGCCGGGATCGTCTATTCACAAAGCGTCCGTATCGGTGGTGATAAACTGGACGAGGCGATCGTCCAGTATATGAAGCGCAAGTACAACCTGTTGATCGGTGAGCGGACCGCCGAGGCGGTCAAGATCGAGATCGGCAATGTCTATGCTGCGGATGATGAATTGAAGCATATGGAGGTTAAAGGGCGGGACCTGGTCAGCGGGATTCCCAAAACCCTGGAGATCAACTCGGACGAAATCCGCGATGCGATGTCAGAGGCGGTTAATACCATCATTGAGGCGGTTCGTATTACCCTGGAACGAACGCCCCCAGAATTGGCGGCGGATATTATCGACAAGGGGATCGTGCTGGCAGGCGGGGGCGCGTACCTGAAAAATCTGGACATCCTGTTGCGCGAAGAGACCGGTCTGCCGGTGGTGGTCGCAGAGGATCCCTTGTCCTGTGTTGTGCTCGGCTCCGGCGCCATTCTCGATCAGCTTGATCTGCTGCGACAGGTTGCTGTTTCGTCCTGACCACCCGGGTAGGGCTCCCATTGTAAACGACTGAACACGGGGAGGATCTTGCGATCCTCCCCCTTTGCATTTTGTGATAAGTCCATTCCGCTATCAGCCCATCTGATACGGTTGAGGTAGGGCATGCGTGACCTGTTTAGACGCTACCGCTATTTTCTTCTGGCAGTTGCCCTGCTGCTGTCAGCACTGTTGCTCTATTCCTACAATCTGCGCCAACGGACGGCGACCAGCTTCTTCGAACGGGCGGTGCTGACCCTGGCGGCACCATTTCAGATCGCTATCGATGATACTGTCGACACCCTTTCCGGAGAGTGGCGGAACTACCTCTGGTTGGTCGATATCCGCCGGCGCAACATTAAACTGGAAAAGGAAAACCGGCAGTTGCACTCAAAGCTGCAGCAGGTTGAAGATGCAGAATGAACGTCTGCGTAAACTGCTGGCCTTCGTCGATGACATCGATCGACCGGCCCTCCCGGCCCAGGTGATCGGGGAGGATGCCAGCAGCTGGGCGCGGACCATCACCATTGATAAGGGGACGCGCGCCGGTGTGCGGGTCGGTCTGCCGGTGGCGGCCGCGGAGGGGGTTGTCGGCCGCGTTATTAAAACCGCCGCCAACAGTTCGCGGGTGTTGCTGGTCACCGATGCCTCATCGGCCGTTGCGGCGTTGGTGCAGCGGACCCGAACCCGTGGGGTCGCACGGGGGCGCGGAGTGGAAATGTCTCTCGATTATGCTTTGCGCAAGGCCGACATCAAACAGGGTGATCTGCTGATCACTTCGGGGATGGGCGGAGTCTTTCCGAAAGGCTTGACCCTCGGTTATGTTGCCGCAGTGCAACGCAACGAATTCGGTCTGTTTCAGAAGGTTGATATCGTTCCGGCGGTGGACTTCTCGCATCTGGAAGAGGTTCTGGTGGTTATCAGGGAAGACCGATGAGGGGTTTTATCCTCTACCTGTTGGTTGGAATGTTCTCGGTGCTGATGCAGACCAGTGTTTTTCCGCTGTTTCTGTCGCCGGGGTTTCGTCCGAATCTGCTGTTGGGATTGATTATCTACCTGGGATTGAGTGAAAACATGCTGCGGGCAGTGCTGCTGACCCTGCTGCTGGGCGGTCTTCAGGACAGCTTCAGCGGGACCAGCCTCGGCTTGTATGTTTTTGTTTATCAGGTCATTCTGCTGCTGGTGCGACTGCTCTCAGAGCATCTGAATGTAGAGAGTGTCCCACTGTTGATGGTGTTGATCGCTGGCGGCACCCTGCTGCAGAATTTGTTGATTGCAATTTGTCTGGCCATTTTTGCCAATGCCGGGCAGGTGGTGCAGATTCTGCTGCCGGCCTTACCACAACAACTTCTGGCCAACCTGCTGGCTTCGGCCGTCATGCTGTCCATCGTTCTGCGGCTGCAACCGATGTTCGGTAACCGGGCCGGGCTGGCCGGACTGATCTATCAGAGTAAACGTCATGGGGCTTAATGCCAAGTGGACGGAGTTGCCGGTGGTGCAACGCCGCTTCCGACTGTTTTCGGTGGCGGTGGCGGTCATCTTTCTGCTGCTGGTAATGCGGCTCTGGTATCTGCAGATTATCAGCCATGAGGTTTACCTGGAACGCTCGGTGCGTAATCGTACCCGGGTGCTGCCGCTGGATGCTCCGCGCGGGCCGATTTATGATCGCAACGGTCTGCTGCTGGTCGATAACCGGCCGTCATTCCGTATTTCGGTGATGCGTCAGGATGTCGAGGATCGGCAGGCGCTGCTGAAGCGCTTGTCGGAGTTGCTCGGCATTGATCTGCCGGTTCTTGAAAAACGCTGGCGGGCCGGACGGCAGTTTCCGATTTATCGGCCGGTTCCTCTGGCCACCGACGTCAGTCGGGATTTGATGGAGCGGGTTCAGGAACATGCTGTCGAGCTTCCCGGGGTGTTGACCGAGGTGCGACCGGTCCGTGACTACCTGGAGAAAGGTTCAGCTGCGCACCTGGTGGGCTACCTGGGAGAAATCACCGAGGCGGAGCTGGCCAAGGAGCAGTTCAGTGATTACCGGCCGGGCGATTTTGTCGGCAAGACGGCTCTGGAGAAGGCGTTTGAACCTTATCTGAAAGGGGAGAAGGGGCAACGTCTGGTCGAGGTTGATGTCAAGGGCAAGCTGCTTCGCCAACTGCAGATGCGGGCCGCCAAGCCGGGCAATAAACTGTTTTTGACCCTTGATCTTGAATTGCAGCGGACCGCGGATGAGGCGTTCGGCGATCAATCGGGGGCGGCCATTGCCCTGGATGTCCGAAATGGCGATATTCTGGCAATGGTCAGTCGTCCGACCTTTGATCCGGCGCTGTTTGCCCGTGGTATTGCCAGTGACGAATGGCGGGCGCTGCTGAAAGATAAACGTCATCCCTTGCAGAACAAGGTGATCTCCGGACTCTATTCTCCGGCCTCGACCTTCAAGATGGTGGTCGCTCTGGCGGCCATGCGCGAAGGGATCGCCGGGCCCGATCGGATTGTCGACTGCAAGGGAGATTTCGAACTCGGTGGTTCGCGTTTTCGCTGCTGGAAAAAAAAGGGCCATGGGCGCACCAACCTGAAGAAGGCGCTGCGCGAGAGTTGTGACGTCTGGTTTTACCAGGTCGGGCTTGATTTGGGGATCGACAAGCTGTCGGCAGCCGCCAAGGAGTTTGGCTTCGGTGCCCCGGTCGGCTACCCGCTGCCGGGGGAAAAGTCCGGCGTGATCCCGTCACAGGAATGGAAAAGAGCTCGTTTCAACAAGCCCTGGTATGCCGGTGAGACGGTTATCGCCTCAATCGGCCAGGGGTTTGTCCTCTGTACGCCGATTCAGCTGGCGGTGATGATGGCGGCAATCGCCAACAGTGGCAAAGTTCTGAAGCCGCG
>JAADGW010000179.1 GCA_013152145.1 Deltaproteobacteria bacterium | reverse complement strand
GCCGCCTCCAGCGTTTTTTTGTTTTCGGCCGAACTGCGAAAACGCGAGACCATTGCGACGCGGACCGGAAACTCCTGCAGCCGCTGTCTGAAACTCTCCCAGTGTTGCCGGGCCAATATCGTGGTCGGTACCAGCACTGCCACCTGCTTGCTGTCGAGGACGGCTTTGACCGCTGCCCGCAGCGCCACCTCGGTTTTACCGTAGCCGACATCACCGCAGACCAGCCGATCCATCGGTTTGCTCGACTGCATATCGGCCAAAGCTTCGTCGATCGCCTGCAGCTGGTCGGCGGTTTCCTCATAGGGGAAGGTCGCCTCGAACTCGCGGTACAGCTGATCGGGAGCCGAGAAAGCGAATCCCCGACGCAGTTCCCGCCGGGCATACAGTTCGAGCAGTTGGCGAGCCAGCTCTTCGACCGCAGCGCGGGCTTTCAGCCGCGCCTTCTCCCAGCCCTGGCCACCCATTTTGTCCAGTTTCGGGGCCGCTCCTTCGCCACCGACATATTTCTGCACTTTTTCGATCCGGTCGATCGGCAGGTAAAGCTTGTCGCCACCGGCATATTGCAGATGCAGAAAATCGCCTTCGACCGAGCCGGTCTGCAGATGGGTCAGACCGAGATATTTGCCGATGCCGTGATCGGTGTGGACGATGTAGTCGCCACCTTTGAGCTCGGCCAGGCTGCTCATCAGCTTGCGGGCGCGTTGCTGTCCGGTCTTTTTCTGCCGGTGGCTGCGCTTGCCGAAAATCTCCTCTTCGGTGATGATCACCAGTTTTTCTTCCGGCAGGCAGAAACCGCCGGAGAGGGTTCCGACACAGAGTTGCGGATAGCCGGGCTGCAGGTTGCTCAAGCGGATCGCCGGATTGATGCTCAGCCTGATATCGTGAGCGGCCAGCAGTTCCCGCAGTCGTTCGGCCTGCCCCGGTCGATGACAGACCAGCAGGCTGCGCCAGTTATCCTTTTCCGCCTGACGCAGTTTTGCCACCAGCGGCTCCAGCCCGTCCTGTCCGTCAAGCGGCTGGACGCGCAGTTCGGCATTGCCGATACATTTGAAGTGGTGACGCTCCCGATCGTCGTCCAGCTGGAAAACCCGCAGCTGCGCAATTTCAATCCGACCGACCCCGGTCAGTAACGGCTGAACGTCCGTGGGATCGAGAAACAGTTCCTGCCGGGCGGCGTGCGGTTGCTGCTGTGCGAGCATGCGCGCTTCGCCGTCACGGACCTCGCGGTGGAACAGATCGATCTCCTGCTCAAGGGCCGGAGGATCGAGCAACACCCAGCGCTCATTTTCCAGATAGGTGAAGAGCGGATCGAGAGCCGGGTAATTGAACGGCAGCAGAAAGTGGCGTCCCGGAGCAAGAATCCCTTCGCGAACCTCCTCCATGATGGTTTCACGCTCAGTGCGCGGCAGTGACAGTTCGTCGCAGCGCTGTTTGAGGCGTTGCGCAAAGGTTTCGAGGAACCGGCCGTGCAGGATCATCTCTTTGGCCGGGATCAACTTGAGTCGCTCAAAACTGCCGGCTGCGGAACGCTGGCTGGCCGGATCGAAAGGGCGCATTTTTTCGATCCAGTCACCGTAAAAGTCGAGCCGGACCGGTTGTTCGGCATCGGGCGGAAACAGGTCGATGATGTCACCGCGCACGGCGAAGCTGCCCCGTTCTTCGACCAACGGCACCGGCTGGTAACCGAGTTGCAGCAGGGTGTCGAGCAGGCTGTCACGGGCGTACTCTTCTTCGCACACCAACTCCAGGGCGATGGCCGCCAGCACCTGGCGCGGAATCAATTTCTGCATCAGCGCCCGCACCGGCAGCACCAGCGCTTTGAGCTCACCGCGGTGCAACGCCGCGAGGGTGGTCAGGCGGGTCGCTTCCAGTTCCGGGTGGGGTGTGAGCGGATCGTAGGGGGACAGCTCCCAGTTCGGCAGCAGGGCGATTTCGGCGGGGCGGTGATGGAAGAACTGCAGGTCAGTGGTCAGCTGGCGCGCCCGCTGCAGATCGGCGGTCAATAAAACCAGCAGCCCACGATGGGCGGGCAGCAGGTTGGCCAGCAGATAAGCATCGCTGGAACCGTGCAGGCCGAGCACTTCACTGGTCTGTCGCGGTCCGCAGAGGCTGTCGACGAAACTTTTTACGGTGGCGTGGCGGATGTCTTGAGATTCGGCTTCCATGGATATTATTCCGTTATTAAACCGGTCGGCGCAGACCGACGCCCGGTCTGTCGGGATATCAAAAAAGGGCGTGCAGTCGGCACGCCCTCATCAATGATAAACCCGTTCAGCTCTGTTGACGAGAGAGATTCAATCGCGCGGCACGGCCAGCATCCGGTCAAGGGACCGCTTGGCTTTTTCGCGGATATCCGCGGCAACCCTGATGCGCGGTTCCAGCGTCTGCAGGCAGAGCAGAATATCTTCCAGCGAGGTCAGCTTCATGTTCGGGCAGACCAGTGCCTGGCTCGGCATGATGAACTCTTTTTCCGGGTTGTCTATTTTCAACCGCCAGAGGATGCCGTTTTCAGTGCCGACAATAAATTTTCGGACCGGACTCCGGCGGGCAAATTCATACATGCCGCTGGTTGAACAGATGTGGTCCGCCAGCTCCAGGATCTCCGGGGTACACTCCGGGTGGGCCATGAACAGCGCGTCCGGGTGTTCGGCCTTGGCCTGCTTGACCTCTTCGACCTTGAGCCGGTCGTGGGTCGGGCAGAAGCCGTCCCAGCAGATGCAGTCTTTTTCCGGCACATGCCCGGCGATGTAGCGTCCGAGGTTGCGGTCGGGCACCATCAACAGCGTGTCGCTGTCGAGGGAGCGGGCCACATTGACGGCGTTGGAGCTGGTGCAGCAGATATCACTCTCCGCTTTGACCGCGGCACTGGAGTTGACATAGGTGACCACGGTGGCACCGGGATGTTCGGCCTTGAATGCGCGCAACTGCTCGGCGGTAATCATGTCGGCCATCGGACAACCGGCATCGGCGCGGGGCAGCAGCACGGTTTTTTCCGGGGCGAGGATCGCGGCACTTTCCGCCATAAAATGAACGCCGCAGAAGACAATCACCTGTTTCCCGGTGTTGGCCGCGGCCATCGACAGGGCCAGAGAGTCGCCGGTGATTTCCGCAATCTCCTGCACCTCATCACGCTGATAATTATGCGCTATCAACAGTGCGTTGCGCTCGCCGGCCAGCTGCTTAATCTGTTGTTTTAATTGCTCTTGATCCATCGATCTATCCTACAAAAACAGGTGTATACGGAACGGAGCCCGCATGCTAGACCAAACCCCCTGATATGTCAATCTTTTCGCCCCCCGTGAGCGCTTGACAGTGGCCGGTGAAGGGGCTACTCTGATCGGATCGGCAGGCTGACTTTGACCACTCTGTCGCGTAAAGCAACCACTGGAAAAAGGATCTATTGATGTTCGGAATCGGGATGACCGAAATGCTGCTGATCGTCGGCTTGGCACTGATCGTACTGGGGCCGAAAAAGCTCCCCGATCTGGCCAGATCGCTCGGTAAAGGGTTTGCCGAATTCAAACGGGCAACCAATGAGTTAAAAAATACGATCGAGGTCGAAACCCGGACTGAAGAGGTGCGGCGGGTGCGCGAAAAGCTGGAAAAAGAGGGAAAGTTGACACCGCCGCAGAGCGCGCCGGTCACAGCTGACGTGACCAGCCCTTACCAGCAGAAACAGGCCGAGCCGGAGGGCATTTCCGAGAAAATCAGTGAAGCACGGCAGGCTTCAGCCGCATATACCGAGGAGGATGCCGAGATCGCCCACCGACTCGAGGAAGAGTCGACTGCAGTAAGCGAGCCGGTCGCACCGGTGGAAGGACCAGAGGAGCAGAAACGGGATGTCTGAACCCTCGGGCGCCATGCCGCTGAGCAACCACCTTGAGGAATTACGCAAGCGCCTGATAATCGCTGCCGGGGCCTGGCTGGTGGCCTTTCTCGGCTGTTACAGTATTGCCGAGCAGTTATTTGAGCGGATTTCCGAACCGGTCCGGCAGGCGCTGCCGAAAGGCAGTTCGCTGGTTTTCATCAGTGCCACCGAGCCCTTTTTCACCCTGCTGAAGGTCGCTGCTCTGGGTGGACTGGTGGTAGCCTTTCCGATCATCGTCTGGCAGATCTGGGGATTTGTCGCTCCCGGTCTTTACGCCGGAGAAAAGAAACTGGTGATCCCCTTTGTGCTGTTCAGCAGTCTCTGCTTCGGCGGCGGTACTTTTTTCGGTTTCACCTTTGTCTTTCCGATGATTTTTTCCTTTCTGGTCAAGTATGGAACCGATGTCGGCGGCGTCAACGCCATGCTGTCGATGGGCGCTTACCTGACGCTGGCCAGCCGCCTGCTGATCGCTTTCGGGCTGGTTTTTGAACTGCCGATCATCATCTTCTTTCTTGCCCGGATGGGGATTGTCGATCACAAATGGCTGGCAAAAAACCGTAAATTCGCCCTGTTGGTGGCATTTGTGGTCGGTGCGGTGCTGACCCCCCCGGATGTTTTTTCCCAGGCTTCGATTGCACTGCCGTTTATTATTCTGTACGAAATCGGCATAATCGTCGCCCGCCTGTTCGGCAAAGAGAAGGTTGTCGAAGAGGATGAGGAGGACGATGACAGTGAAGAGGCGAGTGAACCTGTGCCCTGACAGCAGGGCTTGCCGAACAGAGATTGAATTCCACAAAGGCCCACCCTGAATCAGGTGGGTCTTTGTGATTCGGGCCGACTAACGAAACTCTAACAAATAAGTTATAGTTTTGATCGAACCGAAGACGAGAGGACGCAAATGAGCAGAATAAAAATATTAGTTATCGAAGATGAGGAAGATATCCTCGCACTGGTTCATTACAACCTGGTGAAAGCC
>JAADGW010000270.1 GCA_013152145.1 Deltaproteobacteria bacterium | reverse complement strand
AGCCGCAGATGGTTACGTGCCCCGGCCATCACTTCCTCAAGGGCCTGCTGAAAACGGACGAGGCTTTTTTTACTTTCCTCGGAGGCGTGGACATCGTTCTCCAGCAGTTCTCTTTCTTTGCCGACCTCACCGAGCAGCGTTTTATAACGGAACAGGCGCTTAAGCAGATCGCTGCGGTGAAAAGTAAAGCCCTCTGCGTAGACGAGAACGTCTGCCACCGAGACCGACTGGCGACAATGATCGCAGGTTATCTGCTCGATATCTGATAACAGCGCCGAAACAATCATTTCATCACAGTTCGGGCATTTCATTTTCAGCATAGAATCCCCTTATATTTGTGAGCTAATCCAGCCGCAGATACTCGACCCTGACGACCTCGAGCTCTTCTTCTCCTCTCGGGCTTCGGTAGCTCACCAGGTCTCCGGCACTGGCACCAAGGAGAGCTTTGCCGATCGGAGAGACCCAGCTGATCCGGCCCTTCGACAGATCGATTTCATCAACGCCGACGATACAGTAGGTTTTTTCCTCGCCTGAATCGGTTTCAACCGTAACGGTTCCACCAAACAGGGTCCGTCCGTCGGCAATTCCCTGCTGCTGCAAAGGATCGACGACCGTTGCCTGTTCAAGCCGCTGCTGCAAAAAACGGATACGTCCGTCGATCTGCCTGAGCTTTTTTTTACCATAATGATAATCCGCATTTTCGGAACGATCACCATTCGAGGCCGCCCAGGCAACCGTATTAACCATCTCCGGACGTTGTTTGTAGAGCAGGTCTTTCAGTTCAGCTTTAAGTCGTAACGCACAACCGGTGGTCATGTAAATTTTTTCGTTTTGCATAAAACAGAAAACCTTCAAAGAGTAACTATTCAGCCAGCTGAAATAACCAGCTATGCCCGTTCAAAAGGATCGTACAAGCGTTTGTACTCATCCTGTGCGTAGCGATCCGTCATGCTGGCGATATAGTCGCATATCACCCGTTCGGTGCCATATTTGCCAAACCGCTGTTGATATTTTTCCGGCAACAGGGTGGGGTTTTCAATATAATTCTCAAACAACCGGGTCAGAAAACGTTCTGCCTTAACCCGCATCCTTTCGACCTTATGATGTTTATACAACTTGGCGTAGAGGAACTTTTTCAACTCTCGATTCAGTTCCTGCATCTGCGGGCTGAAACTGGCCAGATTTTCCGGTTGCCGGCGGATATCCTCCAGCGTCTGGATGTGCAGCTTTTCCAGTTTGTCTGTCGTTGTGCTGACCAGATCCCGGATCAATCCACCGATCAAGTAACTAATGGTCTGCAGCACCTGGCGACGTTCATCGAGACCGGGGAATTTCTCCCCTACCCGCTGCCAGGTCTGTTGCCACAATTGGACCTGGGCCAGATCGGTGAGTTTGATAAAACCTGCTTTCAAGCCATCATCGATATCATGATTGTTGTAAGCTATTTCATCCGCCAGATCAATAATTTGCGCCTCCAGCGTCGGCCGCAGATCCGGTTCGTAAGCGGCGCACGCCTGATCACCGGCACAATCATAGGCGGATGAATGTTTGATGATCCCCTCGCGGGCCTCCCAGCTGATATTCAGGCCGTCAAAGCCGGGATAGCGTTGCTCCAGGGTTTCGACAATTCGCAACGACTGCCGGTTATGCTCAAATCCGCCGAAATTTTTCATCAACCGGTTGAGAACATCTTCCCCGGTATGGCCGAACGGCGTATGACCAAGATCATGGGCCAGCGCCAACGTCTCCACCAGATCCTCATTGAGACGCAGGTTGCGGGCGATACCACGAGCGATCTGGGAAACTTCAAGTGAGTGTGTCAGGCGGGTCCGGTAGTAGTCCCCTTCGTGATTGACAAAGACCTGGGTTTTGTATTCCAGCCGCCGGAACGCCGCGCAATGGATAATACGATCCCGGTCCCGTTCATAAGTCAAACGATCATCTTTATACGGTTCTGCATGAGCTCGGCCACGACTCTGTTCGCTGCGAGCAGCATATCCGGCCAGTCCAGTCTGTCGCATGATTGCCTCCCCGGCAGGTATGGAATTTCGTTGGTCTGCAAAAGTTAACGCACCAGTGTGACAGGGTGCGACACACCATTCAATTGTCAATGCTACAGGCAGTCAATCGGGCAGATTCTATACACAGGTTTTTAACCAAAAAAAGGTTCCTAAAAAAGGACTGAAACCTAAGTCGTTAGCCACCAAGACTCCAAGTCAACCAAGAGAGTCAAAGCCCTTGGTGGGTTTCCTGGTGTTCTTGGTGACTTGGTGGCAATCAGCCTTTGTTTTGTTATAGAACCGTTTTGTCACTCATTCAGCCAGATGACCTTGAAGTGGGCAGCACGAGGTCATCCATCGCGTTGCTGAATAGTTACCGTCTTTTTTGAATACTGCTTGAACTTGAGCGTCGAGTTCGGCAAAGTAGGCGGAACCATATTTGCGGAGATAGAATACTAGCATGAGAATCATCAGCGGCACAGCCCGTGGTCGACAATTGGCTGCATTTTCCGGTACCGGCATCCGACCGACTCCCGACCGAGTCCGTGAAGCCCTGTTCAGCATGTTGCACAGCCGCTTCGGTTCATTCGCCGGGTTGAAAGTTCTGGAACTGTTCGCCGGCAGCGGTGCCCAGACACTCGAGGCCGTCAGCCGGGGAGCCGACTCAGCAATCATGGTCGATTCCGGTCGGCAGGCCATCACGCTGATCGAAGAAAATATCAGACGTTGCCAGCTGGAAACAAAAATCCGTCTGCTCAAGCAGGATGTCTTCACAGCACTTCCGATCCTGTCCGCTGATGCACCTTTCGATCTGATCCTGCTTGACCCCCCCTACAACCAGGGGTTGACGCAGCGCGTATTGGATAAGATAGAATCCTTGCAACTGCTTGGGGAAGATGGAATAATCTGTGCCGAATCCGGCGCAAATGAAACGATAGCCGCTTGCGGCAAACTCAAATTATCCGAAAGTCGCAAATACGGCTCGACGATGATCCACTTGTTTGTATGGAATGAATTTCTCGAGGTTTAGAATGAATCGACACATTGCAATTTATCCCGGCTCGTTTGACCCTTTTACAAACGGGCACCTGGATATTGTCCAGCGGGGCCTGGAAATTTTTGAGAAAGTGATTGTCGCGGTCGCCTGCAACTCAGAAAAAAACAGCCTGTTCAGCGTTAAGGAACGGATGAAACTGATTTCTGAATTGGTTACGGACAATCCACGGGTGCAGGTTGACGCGTTTGACGGGTTGCTGGTTGATTACGTCGTCAAAAAAGAGGCGCGAGTCATTCTGCGGGGCTTGCGCGCGGTCACCGACTTTGAGTTCGAATTTCAACTGGCGCAGATGAACCATGCCGTCTGCGAACAGGTAGAAACCTTATTCATGATGACCTCACCATCGTGCGCCTACTTAAGTTCTTCCATGATTAAAGAGGTCAGCAAACTCAAAGGCGATGTCAGCCAGTTTGTGCCGCCCTGTGTTCATCAGGCCTTGCAGAAGAAATTTGCCCGGGATTGATTGAAAGCGATCGGGGCCTCTCGTTGCGATGCCTCACAGCTCAGAAAAACAAAAATCTCCAAACTATTCAGCAGCGTGATGGATGGCTGAAGAGTTACAAATCCCCGCTCAACAGCGGCCCGGCATCATTCCTGCCAGTTTTCCAGTTGATCGACCAACTCCGATAACGCTGTCACCACCAGTTTTTCCAGCTCTGCGCCTTTTGCGGCGGTCGCCTTGCCCGGGTCACCCCAGACTCCGCCCGGCCAGTATTTTTGTTTGTTGCGCACGAGAATACCGCTGGGAAATGCCGGAAATTCCCGTGCTGCCCGACCTTTAACCAGGGCGGGATGAGAATGGAGAATCCGGGATGTCTCAATTTCTCCGGCGTGGGAATCGCCCTCGGTCTCAATCAGGTGTCGACCGGTTTTACTCACCAGCATGTACTCCGTGAGGACAGCGATCTTCAGATCAGCAAAAAGCTGCAATAATTTTTCGCCGGCATCGGTCAACGCCCCCATATGGGTGCCACCGGCATGACCGCTGATGAGGACAAAATTGCGCAGGCCCTGCCGATAAAGAGCAGAGACCACATCAATCGCCAGCGCTTTCAAGGTTTCGCAGCTGATGCTGAGCGTCCCCGGATGCTGTCCGGTCGAGCGGCAGACGCCATAATGAATCGGCGGCGCAACGAAGATATCCCGGACCTCGGCCAAGCGGTGGCCAACTTCGATTGCGTGCAGGGTGTCGGTTGCCAGCGGCAGGTGGCTGCCATGCTCTTCTGTGGCACCGAACGGGATCAGCACCGACACGGTTTTTTTCAGTCCGGCTGAAAATTCATCTTTCGTCATCTCAGCAATCAACATGGCGACCTCGCGTGAAACAGTTATGAATCTACATTAAGTCTTACTATCTAAACTCCATAAATCTATGGGTTTGTGGAATGATTCGAACATTACCATAAATCGCAGAGATCGATTGCTGCATGGTTAATAAACGCTGTGTCGAAACGGCCACCCGGCCATCAAGTGTGACCGGTTGCAGAATCAGCGGGATATCCGCAGCGATATCAGCGACCAATTTTGCCGCCAGCTGAATTTCGAGATCGGTCGTCAGATCGGCAACGACCATTTTCACGTAACAATTGGTTCTGCTGGCCAGACGTAAAAAATCTCGATGGGTATCCCAGTCCGTAGCCGAACCGGTCAAAGAATCGAGCTTGATGTCCATCGAAATCCAATCGATGTGCGGCAGAAGCCTCTCCAGCTCATCCGGCAGGGTTCCGTTGGTTTCGAGGTAGATCGGCAACAGCTTACGCAGCTCCGGCAGCCAGTCGGCCAGAACAG
>JAADGW010000207.1 GCA_013152145.1 Deltaproteobacteria bacterium | reverse complement strand
CCGGGACGCCGATGGCGCTGCCGAACTGGAAACTGCACAATATCGTTGAAACATCGGGCGCCATCATCGTCAACGAAGAAAGCTGCATCGGTACCCGCTACTACAAAGACACCATCGATACCACAGGTGCCACAATGGATGACATGCTGGAAAAACTGACCGAGCGCTATATGCAGATCGACTGTGCCTGTTTTACCCCGAACACTGAGCGGATCGACCAGGTCATCAAAGAATACCGTGACTCCGGTGCCCAGGGGATCATCGATTACTGTCTGCAATTCTGCCACAGCTACAACATCGAAGCGGTAAAGCTGCGCCAGGCCTGCGAAACAGAGGGGATTCCGTTTATGTCAATCGAATCGGACTACTCTCCCGAAGATGTCGGTCAACCAGGGTCGAAGCCTTCATTGAGCAGATTCAGGATTAAACATGCACATCGGCATTGATCTCGGCTCACGGACCATCAAGCTGGCCGCCGTCAAGGACGGAAAACTGGCTGACTGGCAAGTGATTGAAAGTGGTTTTAAGCCGCATCAGCAATCGCTCGATCTGCTCAAGGCTTATCCGGCCCGACAGATCACCGCGACCGGTTATGGCCGACACCTGGCACACAAACATTTTGCCCGGGATATCATTACCGAGATCAAGGCACATGCCCTCGGCGCACGCCATCTGTTCCCGGAATGCCGCACCATTCTCGACGTCGGCGGTCAGGATTCTAAAGTCATCACGCTCAACAACCGGGGAAAAGTCAGCAACTTCCAGATGAACGACAAGTGCGCCGCCGGGACCGGCAAATTTCTCGAAATCATGGCAACCTCACTCGGTTACAGTCTGGATGAGTTCGGCGCAGCAGCCGCTGAGGCAACAACCGAGCTGGTCATCGGCAACATGTGTGCGGTTTTTGCCGAGTCGGAGGTCGTTTCGTTAAAAAATGATGGCACCCCGGCAGAAGATATCGCCCGGGCGGTTCACATGGCCGTGGTCGAACGACTGTTCGCCATGTTGCAGCGGACCGGCCTCGCTGGAGAGGTGATCTTTTCCGGCGGGGTCGCCAACAACCGGTTTATCGTCCAGCAGCTGGAACAAAAGCTCGGCTGTCCGGTTCTTGTACCGCAGGTCCCGACAATCGTCGGGGCCCTCGGTGCGGCTCTCTACCAGGCGGTATAAAGTGAGTGGACCGTTTAAAGACCGGCCCGACAATAATGCTTAGCGGAAGATCGTCTCCTTCACTTGCTGCAGCGCAGAAAAAATTTCCTCTCTGCTCCCCTGATTTTCTATCACGGCCCGGAAGCCTGCATCACGCAAGGAAAAACTGAGCGTCGAAAGCAGATGCAGATGGGCTCGCAGGGTCGGTGAAATCAGGCAGAACAGCACATTGATCGGTTTGCCGTCCAAGGCGTGAAAATCTACCGGTTTTTCCAGAAAAGCCAGGGTGACGCTTGGCCTGGTGATATGCAACAGAACCGGATTACGCGGATGTGGGATGGCGATACCGTCACCGATCCCGGTTGAAGCAAGTTCCTCCCGGGCATTCAGCACCTTGAGCAGATAATCCCGATCAACTTCTTCGGGTAGGCGCAACTCATCCACCAGCCGGCCCATGACCTCCTCGCGGGTATTCCCCCCCAGACGATAGACAATTCCTCCGGCTTCCAGCGATTCGGTTAATCTCGGCAGGGGCGTCGCAGAATCCTCCGGCTCGTGAAACGCCTCCGGAGAAATCCCCATACGCCGGGAGGTCGCCCACTCCAGCAGTTCGGCCCGGTTAAAACGGTACTGCTCATTCACCCGGTAGACCGGCACAAGCTCTTGTTTGATCCAGCGATAGATCGTCTTTTCCGAAACACTCAAAAGGCTGGCGGCATCTTTGACCGAGGTGTTCATCTGCGTTCCATTGTAAAGACGTTGTGAAGAATAAAATGAAGGGAACATTAGCAAGCCGCAGGTTCGTCTGTCAATCGATCTGAGGCTGAAGCGAGGAGAACGCGGCGATCCGCTGTCCCCATTTGCGGTTCCCGCACCCCTCCCCCAAAGCCTATTGACAATTGTCTCCCCTCAAGAGTAATGTCCAAAAATGTCCAATCATAAAGAATATTATCAGCACAGAAGAACGAATGAGCTTTTCGGTAAAAGATGTGGCACAGCTCCTTTCGGTTCCCGGAAAAACCATCTATCGATGAAATAAGCTCCCCTGCAGAAAGCAGAACCGACGAAATGGACCTGTTTTTATCCGCATTGATGATCTGGTTTGGCAGTGGCCTGACGGCTTTGCTGATCCGCAAATCGACCCTGGCAAGTCTGGTCGGCACACTGACTGCGTTGCTGGCTGCTCCGCTGACCGGCTATATCGCCCTGCAGGTCCTGCTCAGCGGCCGGAGCCTCTCCCTGTCTCTGCCCTGGGCAGTCCCCGGTGGTGAATTCGCCCTGCTGATCGATCCGCTGGCCGCCTATTTTGTCCTGCCGATTTCCCTCCTCTCTCTGTTCTGCGCAATCTATGCCGGCCCCTACATGCGTCACGCCGGTCAGACCCGGTCTCTCGGCCCGCACTGGTTTTTCTTTAATATCATGGTGACAGCGATGCTGCTGGTGGTCACCGCGGCCAATGCGGTTCTGTTTCTGGCCGCCTGGGAAATCATGACCATCTCCTCGTTTTTCCTGGTTGCTTGGGATCATCACCTCGAAGAGGTACGCAAGGCCGCCTGGCTCTACCTGCTGGCCGCTCACCTCGGCATGCTGCTGCTGGTCGCCCTGTTCCTTCTGGCGGGCAGCAGCTGTGGCAGTCTCAATTTCAGTGATTTCGGACCGCTGGCAGAGCTGCCGCTCAGTGCCGCGTCCCTGTTGTATCTGCTCGCCCTGTTCGGTTTTGGCGTTAAGGCGGGCCTGTTTCCGATTCATATCTGGCTGCCCGACGCCCACCCGGCCGCCCCCAGTCATGTTTCCGCCCTGATGTCAGGGGTTTTGATTAAAACCGGGATTTACGGCATTCTGCGGATTTTAAGTTTTCTGCCGCCGGCCCCGGCCTGGTGGGGCTGGCTGATGGCCCTGCTCGGTGCGGCGGGTGCGCTTTACGGGATTTCGCTGGCCGCTCAGCAACGGGATATCAAGCGCTGTCTCGCCTATTCAACGGTCGAAAACATCGGCATCATCTTTCTGGGGCTCGGCTTCGGCATGCTGATGATGGCCGGAGGGCACCCGCTGGTAGCTCTGTTCGCCTTCGCCGGCGGGATGCTGCACCTGTGGAACCATGCCCTGTTCAAAGGGGTGATGTTCCTCGGCGCCGGCGCCCTGCTGCATGCGACCGGGACCCGCGACATGAACCGGATGGGCGGACTGCTCAAGCGGATGCCGCTGGCCGGACTGCTCTGGATCGGCGGCAGCCTGGCGATCGGTGCCTTGCCGCCGCTCAACGGTCTGGTCAGCGAATGGTTGATCTATCTCGGTCTGGCCCGGGCCGGAACAAGCTTGGACGGATTTGCGGCGCTGGCACCGCTGTTACTGTTCGGTCTGCTCGGGCTGGTCGGGGCCCTGGCCCTGGTGACTTTTTCACGCCTGATCGGCATCTGTCTACTCGGCGAACCGCGCGACCCGGTTGCGGCTGAGGCCCATGAAGCCGCTCCCTTGATGCTGCTCAGTATGACAGCACTGCTCGGCGGCTGTCTGACCATCGGCCTGTTCCCGCAAGGGGCCTTGCGGTTGCTGTCGAAAGCCCTCGCACAGGTTGCCCACATCCCGGTAAATAACGCGTTGCTGCAAAGCGTTGTCCCCCTCGGCAAAGGCGGCTTACTGCTGCTGACCGGACTGATTCTGTTTACCGGCCTGCTGCTCTGGCTGCGCAAACTCCGCCCGTGCGCACAGGCATCCACCTGGGGCTGCGGCTTCCGCTTCCCTTCACCGCGCATGGCCTATACCGCTGAAGGGTTTGCCGAATTTGCCGCCCGGCACCTGTTGCCAAAAATGCTGCGCCCCGAAGTCCGGGGAGGTCAACTGAACGGTTTTTTCCCACCTCCCGCCGACCTGTCACAAACATCCACCGATCCTGTCCTGATGCGTATTTTACAGCCCCTGTTCATGACCCTTGCCGATCGCTGTCAGCGGTTGCGCTGGCTCCAGCAGGGGCAGCTGCCGATCTACCTGGTTTACATTTTCATCGCCAGTGCAGTGCTGATGGCCTGGAGTCTCTGGGCCGGTGGTCACGGAGGAGGCTGATATGGTCTGGCATGTAGCAGCCATTCTGTTGACCCTGCTGGCCGGCGTTCCCGGTCTGTTTTATCGCCGCGCAGGCTCGGGCGGTGAACATCTGGCCTGCCTGATCACCCTGACCGGTTGCATCAGCGGGCTGGCCGCCGTCGGCCAGATGCTGCTTTCGGGCAGCGAACTGCATCTCGACCTGCCCTGGTCTCTCCCCGGTGGACTGCTGGCACTGCGCCTCGATGCCATCAGCGCGGCATTTCTGTTGCCGTTGTATCTGGTCGTCGCAACCGGTGCCGTCTACGGGCTGCGCTACTGGCCGCAACGGGAACATTCCGGCAATGGCCGCAAGCTGCGCCTGTTTTACGGTCTGATCAGCGGGGCAATGATCCTTCTGCTGACGGCCCGCAACGGGATCCTGTTTCTGATGGGCTGGGAAGTGATGGCGCTGGCCGGGTTTTTCCTCATCACCACCGAAGAGCACTTGGCCGAAGTCCGAAAAGCCGGCTACATCTACCTGATCGCCACCCACACCGGCACCCTGGCCCTGTTTGCCCTGTTTGCGTTGCTCAGTCGGATGTCCGGTTCTCTGATATTTCCCGCCGCCGGCAGCCTTTCCGCTGCCGGCGGCGGCCTGATATTTATCCTCGGGCTGATCGGTTTCGGCATGAAAGCCGGGCTGATGCCGATGCATATCTGGCTCCCCGGTGCCCATGCGTCAGCCCCCAGCCATGCCTCGGCGCTGCTCTCCGGGGTGATGATCAAAACCGGCATTTACGGGCTCGTGCGGCTGACTTCGATGTTTACTGAAATCCCGCCCTGGTGGGGCTGGACAATCCTGCTGATGGGGATCCTTTCCGGCATTCTGGGGGTAGCGCTGGCGCTGGCGCAACACGACATCAAGCGGTTGCTGGCCTATCATAGCGTTGAGAACGTCGGCATCATCGCTCTCGGCCTCGGGCTGGCACTGCTCGGCCGCAGCTATCACCTGCCGGAGCTGGTAGCGCTCGGCCTGGCCGGCTGTCTGCTGCACGTCGTCAACCACG
>JAADGW010000171.1 GCA_013152145.1 Deltaproteobacteria bacterium | reverse complement strand
CACTGCGGATCTTCTACCATCTCTTCCCCGTCGCGGGAACGGTTGCGCGGTTTTTTCCCACCGCGATTTTCTTTGGGATTGATCAGCCCTTGAAGCATCGAGTAGCCGACGAAACCGAGGAGGATCAGAAGCAGTAATTTAATCATCGTTCATCCAGTCATTTTCCAAGCGGGTGATGCCCTCCGCGGCCGGCAGCGCCGCCAGCAGCTCGACCGCTGTGCGGTGCAGCGCCGGATGCCTGAAGTCTGCATCCAGCTCCACCAGCGGCAGCAGAATAAAGTGACGCTGCTGCAGCCGCGGATGCGGAATGCTCAGCTCCGGGGTATCCAGGACCTGTTGGTCGTAAAACAGCAGGTCGATATCCAGCGTCCGGGCACCCCAGCGGATGGCACGGGTGCGGCCGGCAGCATTTTCGATCTGTCGACAAAAGTCAAGCAACTCTTGCGCCGGCAGTTCGGTTGCCAGTTCAATGACCGCGTTCAGGTAGTCCGGTTGCCCGGCCGGACCGCCGACCGCCGGGGTTCGATAGAGCGCTGACGCGGCCGTCAGCGTAATCCGGTGGTGCTGTCGCAGTGTGGTCACGGCAATTTTAAACGCCCGGCGCGGATCGCCAAGGTTGCCGCCCAGGGCAAGAAAAACTCGACTCTTTACAGCTGTTAGCATAACCTGACGGATTAAAACACAGGCAGGAAAGCAAAATCAATTTGATAGGAATTTTTCATGCATCTGAGTCTCACCCTCGGTGTTGCCGACCTGCAACGGACCGAGGATTTTTATCGTGAAATCCTGCTGTTAGACCCACAATCCAGCCGGCCGGGCGAGGGAATGCCAGATTTTCTGCTGCTGCGCTGCGGTGAGACCTGCGTCGTCTTTCGTCCGTTGTCCGTGCTGGAAGCCCAACACCCCGCTCTGCTGCAGAACCTGACCCGGCAGCCGCTCGGTGTCGGCGTGCAATTGGAGCTGAGCTGCCCCGATTTGACCGCCGTGCGTAACCGCATCGAACGCTGTCAGTGGCCGGTTGCCTATGAGTTGGAGGATGCTGAGCACCACCGCCGCGAAATCTGGCTGCACGACCCGGACGGTTATCTGATCGTGTTGAACGAGGAGGGCCGGTTTTTTGCGTAAACTTCCCACGCTGGGGATGGAGTGAGGCCGGGTTTTTATGGGAAACGGGAAAGCTCTTTTTCCGCACTCAGACCACATGCGGATTCAATAAAACGTAACTATTCAGCACCCCGAGGGCACCCTGCTGAATAGTTACAATAAAACAACATATTCGAATGATTCACCGGCCGGGTTTAAAAAAACTGACGATACTGTGATAAAATCTGAATCCCTCCCCTCTTTTTCACTTTGAGATACTCAAGAAAGGAAAAGGTGCATGGGCCGCAGGTTGAAATCCCGGATAATTATCGCCCTGATCGGGTTGTCAGCCGGGTGGACCACTGCCTCTGCGCAGAATATTCTGACCCTCAACACGGCCGACAGTGCTCCCTATTCCCGAGAGGATGACCGCGGTTTTTATGATGTTCTGGTCAGGAGTATGTTTGCCGATCAGAACGTGAACATAAAAATCAATCACTTGCCCTCTGCGCGAGCTATTAACAATGTCAATGACGGTATTGATGCGGGCGAATATGCAAGAACAAAAGGGTTGCAACGCCGGTTTAAAAATCTTGTCATGCTGGATGAAAAACTCGTCGACTTCAGTTTTACGGTTTTCTCAAAAGACCCTGATTTCAGCGTCGATAATGGCTGGAACAGTTTTGAAAAATATAACGTTGCCTATATCAATGGTTGGCGAATATTGGAAAAAAATGTTGGTAAAACAAAATCGTTGGTCACCGTCTCAAACCAAAAAGAACTTTTTGCCCTCTTGGCGGGTGGACGTGTCGATCTGGTGATTTATGAAAAATGGCGTGGCATTCACTATTTAAAACAGGCCGGGATAACCGGCATTTTCGCGGCAACCCCAGCGCTCGCCACAAGAGGAATGTATCTTTATCTGAATAAAAGCTATCAGCACCTGATTCCCGGCCTGAAAAAATCCTTACGGAAATTGAAGCAGTCAGGTCGATATGATGAAATTTTGGCCCAAACCCTTGGGCAGAAATAACGGCTGTCTACTAATCCCGACAAGGTGCGACTTTGGAGAACGTTAGGTTTATAAAAAGCCCAATTGCCCGGCGATTGGTGGTCTATGTTGCGATCTCCAGCGTTGTCCTAACGCTGCTTTCGGCCGGCTATCTCGTCTACCAGGAACGACGATCAGGGTTGCTTCAGATCGGTAAGACGCTGGATCTGCTGGAAAAAAGTTACCTGCCAGGCTTGAACCGTGCCGTGTGGATTTACAACTACGGGCAGGCTGCGGTTTTGCTGGAAGGAGCGCTGGGGTTACCGGATGTTGAGTACCTTGCGGTCAGTGTCAATAAAGAGATCATTGCTGCTGCCGGGCGGGCTGAATCACAGCAGAAAGTGGTTAAGGAATTTCCCCTGATCCGCCATTATAATGGTGCTGACATGCAATTCGGGGTGCTGAAGGTTATTATCAGTCTGGATACGATTTATCAGCGTATAAGATCCCGCACGTTGTTACTGCTCGCCGGTAATGCTTCCATTATTTTCCTGTCCGCGGCCTGTCTGTTGGTCTTTTTTTACTTCGTCGTCGGCCGTCATTTGCAGTCGTTGGCATATCTGCTGTCCCGTCTGGATATTGATGCTTCCGATGAATCGCTCCAAGCCCTCATTAAACAGAAGAAAGTCCCGGATGAGATAGATAACGTTCTGTTCGCTGTTATCGAAATGCGGCAGAGAACCCGAAGTTCCGTTGAGCGCCTGTCGGACAGTGAGGAACATCTGCATCTGGTCTTTGAAAATGCCCCGGTCTGCCTGTTTCAGGAGGATTTTTCGGAACTTAAATTTGAGATCGATGCTCTGAAGGAAAAAGGAGTAAAGGATTTTGATGCCTATTTCAGAGAACATCCCCAGGCATTGCTCGAGTGTGCCGAAAAAATAAAAATCACCAATGTCAATCAAATGGCCCTGACCCTGCATCGCGCCGAATCGAAGGATGCTCTCTTTGCGGGTCTGGCCCAGACTTTTACCCGCGAGAGCTTTGACATATTTCGGAAAGAAATCGCTGTCCTGGCGGCAGGAAATAACCGCTTCCGTTCTGAAGCCATTGTTAAAACCCTGGACGGCCGGGAAAAAGAGGTTTTTCTGGAGCTTATTGTTGATCCGAGCAAGGCAGATTGGTCACGAACATACGTTGCGATAACCGACCTGACAGAGCTTAAAGAAGCCGAGAGGAAACGTCTGGAGCTCGAAACCCAGCTCCGTCAGAAATTCAAAATGGAGGCCGTCGGACTGATGGCCGGAGGGATGGCCCACAACTTCAACAATAACCTCGCCATCATTCTCGGCAACCTGGAAATCGCCCGTAATAAATTATCAGCCGGCAGTAACATCATAAATTATCTGGATAGCGCCAAGCTGGCAGTTTTGCGTTCCCGCGACCTGGTGATGCAGATACTTTCTTACAGTCGTAAAGGGGCGCACGATAAAATGCCGGTGCGCCTGTCGCAACTTGTCGAGGAGACCTACCGGCTGTTGTTCTCGACGATCCCCAGTACGGTTAAATTGCGACGGGTTATCAGCGCCGAGAGTGTCAACGCCACCCTCAGGGCCGACGCATCCCGCATCCAGGAAATCCTCATCAACCTCTGTAACAACGCCGTCCACGCCATGGACGAAAAAGGTGACTTGACCATCAGCCTGCAAATATCCGCAGTCCAAATGGAGGATATTCCGGCCCAGTACAGCTGTCTTCCCGGTCGTTACGCCAGACTCAGTGTCAGTGATAGCGGTTGCGGGATGTCTGCAGAAACCCTGGAGAGGATCTTTGATCCGTTCTTCACCACCAAAGAGGCCCATGAGGGAACCGGGCTGGGCCTTTCAACCGTACAGGGCATTGTTGATCAGCATGGCGGTTTTATCAAGGTTGCCAGTGCGTTGGGGCAGGGGAGCAGCTTCACACTTTTTTTCCCACTGGTTGAGACCCCCGTGGTGGAGATTTCTCCCCCGGTTCAGCCTTTACCCAAAGGTGATGAGCGGATCATGTTTGTTGATGATGAAGAGATGCTCGCCAGCTTGGGAGAACAACAGCTCTCTGTTGCCGGATATCAGGTGACCGCCGTCACCGGCAGCCTTGAGGCGTTGCGGCGGTTTAAGGCGCAGCCGGATGCCTTCGATCTGGTTATCACCGATCAGACCATGCCTGAACTCTGCGGCAAAGATTTCATCCGCGAGTTGCTCAAAATCCGTCCCGATTTACCGACCATCCTGTTGACCGGCTACAGCAACAAAGTGACCGAAGACGAGGCAAAACAGCTCGGCATAAAGGCGTTCTGCCTGAAGCCGATGGATCTGTCGGAGATGGTGAAAATTGTGCGGGAGGTGCTGGATGAGGTAAAGGGACAGTTACAATAACAGCAGAATGGACGGATACCTTGCCATGCCAGAAGCACAGACCGATAAACTCGGCGTTAAAGAACTCGTCGCCATGGGCGTCGGCGGAATGGTCGGTGGCGGAATATTCTCTGTCCTCGGTCTGTCGGTCAGTTTAGCCGGGCATGCGGCGCCGATTGCTTTTACTCTGGGCGGGATAATCGCCCTGCTGACGGGCTGGTCTTATGCCCGGCTGGGGCTGAAGTTTCATTCCGACGGCGGCAGTTTCACCTATATGGAACGAGCATTCTGTCATCCCAATGTCGCCGCACTGGGAGGCTGGTTGTTACTGGCCGGATATATCGGCACCCTGGCACTCTACGCCTACACTTTCGGCGTGTACGGTTCTGTTATGCTGGGCGGTACAG
>JAADGW010000144.1 GCA_013152145.1 Deltaproteobacteria bacterium | reverse complement strand
AGCGTGTTGACTTTGCGCCTTGCGAGAAGAGCTGCAGCGATAACCGTTTTGCCAAAAGCAGTCGGCGCACAGAGCACGCCGGTATCATGTTTCAATATTGCTTTTAATGCCCGCTTCTGGTCTGAGCGTAATTGTCCTGTAAATCTTATCTTGACTGAAGTCCCCTCAGTACGTTCATCCCGCAAATCACAATCGATGTTGTGCTCAGTTAGAAGATGCTGCAACTCCTCCAAACATCCCCTTGGCAAACCAATATGCTGTGGAAAGTTTTCGGCACAACCGATAACCCGAGGCTTATTCCAGACTGGCATTCGCATAGCCTGAGCTTGCTTTATAGAACTCTGGATTCTGAAAAGCAGCCAAACGGATTAAACGATTGGTCAGGGGCTGGGGCAAATCAGTTTTCTCAATGTAAATCTGATTCGCCAGAATAAATTTGAGTTCTTTTGGCAGGGAGCCCTCAAGCTTCTGTTGAGTTCCTCCAATCCGTTGCCAAGGCTTGCTGGCCTCCTCTTCTGAGAGAAAAGAGATGTCCAGTGGATGTTCACCTGCGGTTGCTCGTAAAATTGCGCTATCCAGTTCAGCGGCTGACAACCTGACTTGTGATGCCAGGAAGGTCCATTGGTCTGGATAGGGTTTGAAGCCTTCAGAGACAAAGAGGCTGTGTCCTTTTTCTCGCGGCTCTTTCTGTAGGGGTAATGCGATCAGGTTGCCGAATCCTCCTCTCGGAAGAGTGTCTTGATTCGGGAAAAAACGATCATAGCTGTCCAGTGATAGTTGTCGGGTTCGGGAACATGTATAGCTGATAAGAGCAGCACCAAGTTTTCTGGCTTCGGTTGCAGAAACAGCATCAGAAAAGAAAATCCAGGTGTGTGCCCCCTGTCCAGAGCGCGAAATCTCCAAGGCTGCGGGAACCTCCAATTTTTTGCAACTCTGCATAAAAGCCAACGCATCATCCTGCCAACTCGATTCATCAAAATCAGTTGCCAGAAAATAACAGCGATCATCTTTAAGCAGGGGATATACACCAATCGTATGCTTACCGGCCAAATGATTGTAGATAACCCGATCTGTGACGGGGAGAAACTTTCGCTGCTTGCAAGCCCCACATTTGATGCGCGGTTTTCCACAGATCCCTGGACGCCATTCATTCTCGCAGGCTGGAGAATATCCAGCTCCCCCTTTTTTAGATTCCCAGCGCACCGGGTAGACATCGGTACGCCCGCGAAAAAGCCGACGGAACAGGGAGATTTTCTCCTCTGGTGAATATTGGTGAACCGTTTTTTCAACGAAGGGAATTATTTCAGGGGTTGGTTTTTTAGCCTCCCAAGAGATATTTTGAGCAGCCAGCAACTCTTTAAGACGAGTATTTTCCTGCTGCAATTGAAGACAATTCGAGCAATTTTTGGTTGTCTTGCTATCCATCATAACTCCAGAATCAACCAAGGATCGAATCCATCGATCCGCTCAGTAGGGTATCCCAGACAGTTCTGGTAAACTTCAGTTTGACCAATTCTAAAATGCTGAGCGCAATGCGAATGCCCGGATATCCAGTAGTTGGCCCTACTGGCATTCACCATGTCATCAAGGGCGGAAGCGAAACCGCAGCTGACAATATCCTCAGTGTATGCAGGATGTAGTGATTTAATGCTGGGCCCATGGTGCGTAACAATCACCAGCTTTTCCGGCTTTTTGGCAAATTGCTTATGCAGCCAGGCAACATCTTTACGATGGATTGCTCTGGTGTCGGTTGGCTCGATAACCCTCGTTTTTTTCCTGTCGAAACTGATCACATGATAGTCCTTCAAGCATCTGCGAGTTTCAGCAATAGCTTCGGTCTCCCGCGCCAGCCCGAAAAGTTTAAAATCGCTCCAGAGGGTACAACCAACAAAGGTTACACCGTCAATCTCCGTCCTGTCGCGTTGCAGGAAATGAATTCCGTACTTTTTGCACTCTTCGCGTAACAGTTCGTCCTGCTCCTCTATTGAGGAGCCGTAGTATTCGTGATTTCCAGCGACATAGATGATTTCTTGATTTTCAAAGATCATTCGGAGATATCTGGGGGCCCGCCCTTTCGTGTGCATATCACCAGCACACACAACAACATCGGCTAAACCACGATAAGGGGGTAGCAACTGATGGTGAAACTCAAGGTGCATATCGGATACTGGAAAGATTTTCATTTTCAGGCTCTTTGCTCAAGGGAACATTGACAATACATTTTCCCTTGCAATCAAACAAATATCGTAACTATTCAGCCGGATGGCCTCATGCGGCCCCTGGAGTGGGCAGTGCGAGACCATCCATCGCGCTGCTGAATAGTTTACCTACTGTTTTGAGTCATACGTGGAGAATTTTGTGAATCATCGAACTGACACAAAAACCGATTGCCCCACCTTCCCATTAATGCTACAACCTCAACGCACCTGAACCACCGGGCCAATTCCTGTGGTTTTTCTTTATTTTAAAGGAAGTTACAAATCATGATCAGCGCACACAATGTGGCCCTTGCCTACGGTAAACGGGTCATTTTTAAAGATGTCAATATCAAGTTCATCCCCGGCAACTGTTACGGCCTGATCGGCGCTAACGGCTCCGGTAAATCGACCTTTCTGAAAATCCTTGCCGGCGAGCTGGAAGGGGACAAGGGGACCATTTCGGTCGGTTCCGGTGAGCGGATCGCCATGCTGCGGCAGGATCACTTTGCTTTTGACGAAGAGACGGTCATCGACACGGTGATGATGGGTCACGAGCGGCTGTTCAAGGTGAAGGCCGAGCGTGAGGCGATCTACGCTAAAGAGGAGTTCACCGATGAGGACGGTATCCGCTCGGGGGAATTGGAGGCTGAATTCGCCGAGCTGAACGGCTACGAGGCGGAAGCGGAAGCGGCGGTGCTGCTCAACGGTCTCGGCATTCCCGAAGCGCTGCGGCAGAAGACGATGAAGGAGCTCGAAGGGGGCGAAAAGGTCCGTGTGCTGCTGGCCCAGGCGCTGTTCGGCAACCCCGACGTGCTGCTGCTCGATGAGCCGACCAACCATTTGGACCTGAAATCGATCAATTGGCTGGAGGATTTCCTCTCCCGGTTTCAGAACACCGTCATCGTTGTTTCCCACGACCGGCACTTTCTCAATCAGGTCTGTACCCACGTTGCCGATATCGACTTCGGCAAGATCACGGTCTATGTCGGTAACTACGATTTCTGGTACGAAGCCAGCCAGCTGGCGCTGAAGCAGAAACAGGAGGAAAACCGCAAGGTCACCGACAAGGCCAACGAACTGAAAGAGTTTATCCAGCGTTTTAGCTCCAATGCCTCCAAGGCCAAGCAGGCGACCTCACGTAAAAAGCTGCTGGAAAAGCTGACCGTCGAGGACATGCCGGTCTCATCGCGGCGATATCCTTTCGTCGTGTTTAAACCGGAACGGGCCTGCGGCGACATCATCCTCGAAATCAAAGATCTGTGTAAAACGATTGACGGTGTCAAGGTGCTGGACAATTTCAGCCTGACCGTCAACAAGGGGGACAAGATCGCTTTTATCGGCGGCAACAGCCTGATTAAAACCACCCTGTTTCAGATTCTCGAAGGGGATCTGCAACCGGACAGCGGCAGCTTCCGCTGGGGGGTGACCATCACCCCGGCCTATTTTCCGATCGATAACAGCCGCTACTTCGCAAAGGATCTGAGCCTGATCAACTGGCTGCTGCAGTTCGCACCGAGCGAAGGAGAAAGCTTTGCGCGCGGCTTTCTAGGCCGGATGCTGTTCTCCGGGGATGAAGCGAAAAAACAGTCGACGGTTCTTTCCGGCGGCGAGAAGGTGCGCTGCATGCTGGCAAAAATGATGCTCACCGAAGCCAACGTGCTGGTGCTTGATGAGCCGACCAACCACCTCGATCTGGAATCGATCACCGCGCTGAACAACGGCCTGATTTCCTACTCGGAGGTGATCCTCTTTACCAGTCACGATCACAAGTTTCTGGCGACGGTCGCCAACCGGATCGTCGAATTCACGCCGCGTGGTTTCATCGACCGGATGCTGACGTTTGATGAGTATCTGGAAAGCGCCGAAGTTACTGAAATGCGTGCAGAACATTTTTCGGGCGAAGCAGATTTGACGCTGTAATCAGCGCGACGGAGATGAACGATGGCTTTACCCTGGCACGTGCTCGACCGGTTTGAGACCGCGGATGAAGGAACACTCGAACTGCGCAAGCGTGGCAAAAACGATTTTCTGATCACCGTCGGTACGCAGATTCTGATGAACAGCAAAGCCCAGCGCTCCGAACTGGCGCTCGGTAAACTCGGCTGCCGTAAGCTGAAGAACCTTGCCACCCCGCGGGTGCTGGTCGGCGGACTGGGGATGGCGATCACCCTGCGGGCGGTGCTTGATGAACTGCCGGAAACGGCCGAGGTGGTGGTTGCGGAACTGAATCCGAAGATCTGTCAGTGGTGCCTCGGTCCGCTTGCCGAGTTGACCGCCGGGGCCGCCGCCGATCCCCGGGTCACGATCGAGATTGCCGACGTTGCCGGGCTGATCAAAAATTCAAAAAACGAAAGTTTCGATGCTATCATCTTCGATCTCTATCGCGGCCCGCATCCCAAAACCGCTCGACGTGACGACCCGTTCTACGGCAGTCGCGCCATCGAGCACAGCCGCCGCGCCCTCAAAACCGGCGGTGTATTTGCCGTCTGGGGTGAAAACCCCGACGCCGGTTTCGAAAGCCGCCTCGCGACCGCCGGTTTCGCGGTGCGCTGTGAACGACCCGGGAAAGGCGGCTACCGGCACGCGGTCTGGGTGGCAGAGAAGAAAGTCGTGAAAAAGCCGCCAGCCAGCCGACCGTCGCGCGGCTAGAAACCTGCTGAGCAAAGGAGCTGCTGATGGAAAAATTTGTTTTGGACGGACGTGAGTTTGTCGAACTCAATAATCTGCTGAAACTGCTCGGCCTCTGCTCCAGCGGCGGCAGCGCGAAAATGCTGATTGCCGAGGGGCAGGTCACTGTCGATGGTCGGGTAGAGTTGCGCAAGCGCTGTAAAATCCGCCCCGGACAGATCGTTGAATTCGCCGGTCAGCGGATTGTCGTCAATTAGACCGTTGGTCAGCTCAATCCGGTATCAGTCCAGCCCCCGCAGCCATCGTCCCGGCAGCAGCAGGCTGAAGAGAAACAGCAGACAGGCGGCGACGACAATCGAGGGCCCGGTCGGGGTATCCCAGCGATAGGA